>QEUY01000012.1 GCA_003577365.1 Chloroflexota bacterium
AGCGGGCTGCCGTAGTAGCTCAGGTTCATCGCCAGCGTGGCCGGGCCGCAGTTGTTCCAGGTCTGCCATTGATGGCGCAGCCCGCTGAGTTGGGCAGCCGGCGCAGCCGGCTGTACCTCCATCGCGGCGACCTCAACCGGCGCGGGCAGGGCCGCCGCTTCTGGCAGCGGTGTAGGGGTGAGCGTGGGCAGCGGCGGCGGCTCGGCGGTCGACGTAGGGATCGATGTAGGGATCGATGTAGGGATCGATGTAGGGATCGATGTAGGGATCGATGTAGGAATTGAGGTAGGGATTGATGCCGGTGTGGGCGTAAAGGTGGGCACGGTGGCGACCGGGGCCGGCTCTGCGGGCGGAGGCCCCATCTCCGGCGCACTTGCTCCGGGCGGGTTCAACTCCGGCCCGGCAAAGGGCCAGGGGGGTGGCAGGGAACGCACCAGATCATACGCCGCGCCTGCCGGGCGCAGCAGCCCGATTGTTAGGACAGCAACTGCGGCCAGGCCGACCAGGCTCAACGCCGTGAGGAGCGCGCCGGGCGTGCGCCGTCGTTTTGGATGATAGGTACTGCCCATCGACTGCATATCGTTAGGACGTTCTTCGCCTGCCTTGCGTTCCGCCGCCTCGATTCTGAGCGCATGGATACACGGGGCGCTCTGCCCGGCGCGTCTCTGCCGCCGGGACCCATAGCGTGCATTCACGCCGGTCGATTTGCGGTATTCCACGCTACTTTATGGTACTATGTTTTCTATAGCAAGCCAATCCAGTGAGCTGTTTGGGCCGCGGCGCTCTTTGCCGCGACCTGCGTTTTGACGCGGCGCCATGCTGGGCAGGCCGTCTTCGAAAATTGAGAATTGTAAGGATGATGTTGTGGAGATGAATTCGGAGCAGATTGTGATGTACACCACCCAGTGGTGTGGAGATTGCCACCGGGCCAAGCAGGTGATGAAGTCGCTGCAAGTGCCCTACAAAGAGATCGATATTTCGCACGATCCGGAGGCGGCTGAGCTGGTCGTTCAACTGAATCGCGGCAATCGCAGCGTCCCGACGATCGTCTTTCCCGACGGCAGCGTGCTGACCGAACCCAAGACGGCCACGCTGGTGCAAAAGCTGCAAGCATATAGCTAGACAGAGCATTCACCGCAAAGCTCGCAAAGAACGCAAAGGTCAGAAGAGAGGGAGTGGCTCCGCCCCACAGGGTGGACTCTGTTCCAAAAGGGAATAGGCAGTGCCGCCTCTGGCGGCTGTGCCAAAGGGCAGTAGGGTGCGGAAGCAGAGCAGCGCATTCTGCCTTCTGTCCCCATTCCTTACTCCCTACTGCCCACTTACTGCCCACGCTGCCACGCCAGTTGGGCGGCCAGCCCGTCGACGATGGTGGTCTGGGGCATATAGCCGAGCAGTCGCTGCGCCTTGCCGATGTCGGCGACGGTGCGGCGCTGGTCGCCGGCGCGCGCCGGGCCGTGGACGATCTGCGCCGGTTTGCCCGTCAACTCCTCTAAGATCGCCAAGACCTGGTTGACGTTGACCTCTTGCCCGCCGCCGATGTTAAAGGTCTCCCCTACGCTGCGCTCCGGCTGTTCAAAGGCCAGGATCAACCCCTCGGCGCAGTCGCGCACATAGGTATTGCTGCGGCTGTCGGTGCCGTCGCCGTCCACGGTGATCGTCCGCCCTTCTAAAAAGGCGCGGATAAAGATGTTGTAGCCCATGTCGGGCCGCTGGCGCGGGCCATAGACCGAGAAGAGCCGCAGGATCGTGGCCGGCAGCCCATAGTTGGCCGCATAGGCCTGCACCAGATGCTCGGCGGCCAGCTTGGTGATGCCGTAAGGCGAGATGGGCGCCAGCGGCGCGGTTTCGTCGCCGGTGGCAAAGCGGCCATAAACCGACGACGTCGAGATATGCAGAAAGTGGCGCACCGGCGATTGGGTCACCGCCTCCAGCAGCCGCTGGGTCGCCTGGATGTTACAGGTCATATAGCTGTCGAACTCGCTCCAACTGCGCACCAGCCCGGCCTGCGCCGCCAGATGGAAGACTACATCCGCTTCGGCCAGCAGGGGGGCCAGGTCGCCGCTGCGCAGATCGACCTCATGGAAGGTGAAGCCGGCGGATTGGCGCAGCCCGGCCAAGTTTTGCTCCTTGAGGGCGCGCGGGTAGTAGGGGATAAACGCATCGACGCCGATCACGCGGTGGCCGCGCGCGATCAACTGCTCGCTGAGATGGGAGCCGACAAAGCCGGCTGCGCCGGTGACAAGACAGGTCTGCATAGAGGGTCCTTGCTGGCGGATGTGGTAACTGTAGCGACATGATCAACGTGGCGGCTCTCAGCGTGCAGCCGGTTTGCTGAGGTAGTGATGCCAGAGCAGCCGCGCTGCGACGGCACGCCAGGGCCGCCAGCCTTCGGCCAGCGCGTTGAGGGTGGCTGCGTCCGGGCGCTGCGCCAGCCGCTTGACCTCCTGCACGGCGACCACCAGCCCCAGGTCGCCGGCCGGCCAGGCGTCGGCGCGGCCCAGAGCCATCAGCAGATAGATCTCTGCCGTCCACGGGCCGATGCCCTTGACCGTTTGCAGTTGGGCGCGCACGGCGTCGTCGTCCAGGACGGCGAGCGCCGCCAGGTCCAGTGTACCCGCGAGCAACGCCTCGGCCAAATGGCGCGAATAGACGCTCTTTTGGCGGCTGAAGCCCACGGCGCGCAGCGTGGCGTCGTCCAGCTCAAGCAGCCGGGCGGGGGTCAATGGGTGGGCCGCGGCTTGGAGCCGGTCATAGGTGGCGCGCGCCGACGCCAGCGAGACCTGCTGCTCCAGGATGATGTGGATCAGCGTGCCGAACCCCGGCGGACGCGCCCAGAGCGGCGGCGGCCCCCAGCGTTGCAGCAGGCCGGCCAGGTCGGGGTCGCGGCGCGCCAACTCGTCTAGACCGTGATGCAGCGTGGCCTCGTCGAGCGGCGTCAGGCCGGGATAGGATGACGCCATCATCGCTCGCATCTGCCCGTCAACGGTTCGGAGGGCATGGAGAAGCCCGCGGCGGTGGCCTGTGCGATGGCCGCTAACCGTGGCGGCGGGTTCAGGCGGGCGTGGTCCTCCATGCTCAGCCCCGCGCTTGCCAGACCAGCGACGCCGCGCCGACCGCGCTCGACATCACCTGCGACGGCACGATCTGAAGCTGGGCGTAGCTGGGGTGGACGACGCGGCGCGCCAGTTCGGCCTGCGCGCCCGGCGCCAGCCAGTCATAGGCCGAATGGCCCAGCCCGCCGCCCACGACAATCGCCGCCGGGTTGAGGACCGCAACCAGCGCCGCAAAGGCGATGCCCAGCCAGCGCGCCGTGTATTCCAGGGCTTCGAGCGCCACTGAATCCTCGCGGCGCGCGGCGGCGACCACCTCTTCGGCGCTGAGCGCAGCCGGGTTGGTCATCAGCGTGTGGTGATAGTCGCGTGCCAACAGCTCGCGCGCCGTCGTCACCAGCCCCGGCCCGGAGACGACCGTCTCCACACAGCCGCGCAGCCCGCAGGCGCAGGGCCGCCCGTCAGGGTCGAGCGAGAGATGGCCCATTTCGGCGGCGCTGTGAGTCGCGCCGGAGACGAGCCGCCCGTTGACCACGATGCCGCTGCCCAGTCCAGAGCCGATGGTGACGCAGACCACCGGGTCGAGGCCGCGGCCCGCGCCAAAGCTGACCTCGCCCAGCGCCTGCACATTGGCGTCGTTGTCGACCCAGACGGGCAGGGGCGCGGCCAACCGCTCCTGCACCTGACTCGCCAAGGCGACCTCCTGCCAGCCCAGGTTGACGGCGTTGCGGACCACACCGTTGGCCGGGTCTACATAGCCCGGCGTGCCGATGCCCACGCCGCACACCGCGGCGGGCGCGCCCGCGGCCAACCGGTCGATGGCCGTCACGATGCGCTCGACCACAGCCTCTGCGCCCGCCTTGGGCGCGGTCGCCAGCCGTTCCTCGGCCAGCACCGCGCCCTGGCGCGTGACCAGCGCGGCCGCGATCTTGGTCGCGCCCACGTCAATCCCAATCGCAAGTTCGTCGCTCATGGGGTCTTGTCCTCATTGCCCTTGGCTTGTTTATGCTCGTCTTGTCGGTTCTCGGCCTGGGCGCGGTCGCGGCGCAGGGCGGCCAGCTCGGCCTGGAGCCGGCGCACCTCCTCTTGCAGCCGCGCCACCTCCAGCGCCAGGAGGCTGTTATAGTCGACCTGCCGCTCGACGATGCGGTCGAGATAGGCCTCCTTGACATGCGAAGTTATGGCGCGGCGCACGGCTGCGACCCAGCGCCCCACCAGCGGCAGGCCGGAGTTGACCTGGTAGCCGCGCAGCGCAACATCGTAATAGTCAAAGAGTGGGTGCTGGTGCGCCGCCGGGACGGGCGGCCTGCCTGCTGCGGCCAGGCCGCGCGCCTCCTCGACCACCTGGGCCACGTGGACGGCCAAGCGAGCCGGGGTGTAGCGCTGGGCGCGCAGACGCCCGCGGCGCACTAGGTCGGCACGAAGCGCGGGGTCGTCTAGGATGCGCCTGATCTGGCGCGCCAGGTCGGCGGCGTTATCCGGCGCAAAGAGCAGCCCGGCAGCGGCGTCGGGCGTATCCTCCGGCTCGCCCGCGCCGATGACCCAGGGCAGCGCGCCCTCGGCCCCAGCGACCACCGGCACGCCCGCGGCCATGGCCTCGACCAGAGGCACGCCAAACCCTTCGTGGCGGCTGGGCAGCACAGCCAGAGCCGCCAGATAGAGATAGGGCTTGACCTGCGCCACGCGATCGGTCCAGATCACCTGACCGGCCACCTGGCGCGCGGCGGCAAGCTGCCGGTGCTGGGCCGTCAACTGGCGCGCGGCGTCGTTCAGGTCTGTGTCGCCTACGATCAGCAGATGCAGGTCGGGGTGAGTGGGCCGCAGCAGGGCCAGGGCTTCGATCAGCAGGTCGATGCGCTTGTTGCCCGCAATGCGCCCGATATAGAGCAGGACGCGCTTGCCTGTGAGATGCAGCCGGCGGCGCAGTGCGTCGAGCGTGGCCGGGTCGGGCGCGTGGGCAAGCTCCTCGACCGGGACGGCGAGCGGGACCACGCGGATGCGCGCCAGCGGGTAGCCGCTGTGTTGATGCAGCTCCTGTGCGGTGAAGGGGCTGGCGGCGACGGCCAAATGGGCATGCCAGGCCAGGGCGGTGCGCAGCTGCGCGACCTCCAGATAGCCGGCTCCGGCGTCGCTGCCCCACAGCGCAGGCGGCGTGACCCCGTGATACCAGAAGATTGACGCGCCCGGCGCGTCGCGCAGCCGGTCGGCCAGGTGAAACCAGACCGCATACTGGACGATGGTCAAGTCGGCGGAGGGGGTGTAGTCGGCATAGCGCGCCTGGCTGGTCACGGCGTCGATCTCTTCGGGCAGGTCGCGCGCCTGGTCCTCATAGAAGACACGCACGTCGATCCCTTGGCCGCGCAGACCGCGCACCAGGTCAAAGGTGTGATGGCTGGTGGCGTCGCCGCCGCGCAGGCTGGCGACCAGAATGTGGGCCGAACCAATCGCCATGGGTCACCCGCCCTCCGGCTTGGGGGGCGATGCCGGCGTCGCCGGGCGGCGCAGCCGCTCGATCTGCGCGGCGAGCGTGTCCAGGGCCGCCGCGCGCTGCGCGGGGTCGTCCATCTGCCGTGCCGCTTCCACTTGGGCTGCCAGATAGTCGAGCACGGCATCCAGCCGCTGTTCCAACTGCGCCGTGCGCGCTTCTATCTCCGTTGCTCGTTGCGCGGCTGTTGTGTCCTCTGCCGCGGGCTGGGTGCGGTGGAGCAGGCGGTTGACCTGGCGCAAGGTCTGCACCACCTGCCAGTTAAAGCTCTCCTGGCGCTGTAGCGTGGGGTCCAGATAGGGTTCACGCAGATGCGAGGTGAGGTTGCGCCGCACCCAGGCGATCAACGGGCCGACGAGCGGCGCGTTCGAGCGCACGACATAGGGTTTAAGCACGGCATCGGCGCGCTGGGCCAACTGCTCCACCTCGTCGGCCAGGGGCAGGTCGTGCGCTGCCGCGGGCGGGCGCGCTGTGCCTGCGCGGGTGGGCGTTGTGGCGATCACGGCGGGCCGGTAGGGGTGTTCGGCCAGCCAGAGGGTGGCCTCGTCGACGATCTTGGCCCAGCCGGCGTTGAACTGCTCCAGCGAAAAGTCGCGCGCCCGCGCCAGCCCGCGGCGCACCAGGTCGCCGGCCAGGGCGTCGTCGCCCAGGACGCGCGCGATCTGTGCGGCCAGGTCGGCAGCATCGCCCGGCGCGCAGAGCAGCCCAGCATCGCCCACCACCCAGGGATGCGCCGTGGCGTCGCTTACCACCAGCGGCACGCCCGAAGCCATGGCCTCGATCAGCGGCACGCCAAAGCCTTCGTGCAGGCTGGCGCTGGCGTAGACATCGGCCAGCCGGTAGTAGGGCGGCAGATCGGCCACGCGCCCGGTGAAGAGGACATCGTCCGCCACGCCTAGGTCGGCGGCGCGGCGGCGGATGGCGCTGGTCACTTCCACAAAGGCTGGGTTGCTGCTGTGGTCGCCGACGACAAGCAGCCGCGCATGGGGCACGCTGCGCCGGACGAGGGGCAGCGCCTCGACGAGCAGGTCGAGGCGCTTGTTGCCCGCCACGCGCCCCACAAAGAGGATCACGCGTTTTCCCTCCAGCCCATGGGCGCGCAGCAGCGCCGGGTCGGCGGGGCCGGGGTGGAAGGCATCCAGTGGGACGGCGAGGGGCAGCACACGGATGCTCTCCGGCGCACAGCCGTGGTCGCACACCAGCTCTTCGGCGTTGAAGGGGCTGACGGTGACCACCAGGTCGGCATAGCGCGCCAGCTTGCTCACCCCTGCTTGGCCGCGCGCTAGGTCGTCTGCGCCTGTGCGCGCGCCCCAGAGCGCAGGCGGGGTGACGTTGTGATAGAAGAAGATCACCGCACCGCGGTCCAGCCCTTTCATCGTCTCCAGCAGGTCATAGCGGCCTGGATAGTGGTAGACATAGAGGTCGCTGGTGCGGAAGTAGGCATCGCGCTGCGCCAAGAGGCCGGCGGCGCTGACGACCTGCACGTCGTCGCGCAGGCCGTCGCGCACATCGTCCGGGAGGCCCTCCGGCGGGTGCTGCGTGTAGATGCGGACTTCGTCGCCGCGGCGGCGAAAGAAACGCCACTGGTGCAGCAGACATTGGCCGATGGCATCCTGGGCGATGAAGTTGAGGTTGATCAGGCTGACGCGCATGGGTGAGGTTCCTGCAAAATTAGAGCCGGGTGCGGCGGCGGCGCAGGGCGCGCGTATAGCCGCCCTCGACGATGTCGGCGATCTGGCGGGTGGTATAGCGCCGCTGGAGCTTGGCCTGGCCTGCCGCGCCCATCTGCCGCGCGCGGTCGGGGTGCGCGACCAGCCAGGCAAGCCGGTCGGCCAGCCGCTGTACTTGGGTGGGCGCGACGAGAAAGCCGTCCTCGCCGTCGGCGATCAGCGCGGCCACGGCGGTGATCGGCGCGCCGATCACCGGTTTGGCATAGGCCCACGCCTCCAGATAGACAATGCCAAAGGCTTCGCCGGTGGAGGGCAGGGCCAGCACATCGCACGCCGCCAGCGCCGCCAGCCGCTCCTCCTCGCTCACTGCGCCGCGCACGACCACGCCGGGCTGTTGGCCGTAGGTCAGCCAAAGCCGTTGCGAGTCGGTCGTTTCTGGGCCGACGGCCAGAAAATAGGCATGGGGGCAGCTCTGGCGCAGATGCAAAAAGGCGCGCAGGCTGGGTTCCAGCCCTTTATAATCGATCTTGCGCCCCAGGAACAAGACGACAAAGGCATCGGCGGGCAGGCCGAAGCGGGCGCGGCTGGCGGCGCGATCCTGCGGCGGGAAGGCGTCTAAGTTGAGACCGTGGCCGGCGGTGGTCACGGCGACGGGGGGAAAGCCCCGGCTGACCAGAAAGTCGCGTTCGCCCACGGTGTCGGCAAAGAGGACCTGGCTGCCGCGCAGGATCGCCAGCATATAGTCGACGTCATAGGTGGCGGGCTGCTCGGCGTGCAGGTGGGGCGTGGTGACGATGGGCAGACCAGCGCGCCGCGCCGCGGCGTAGGCCGTGGCGGCATGGCTGTAGTGCAGTTGGTTGATATGCACCAGGTCAAAGCGCGGCGCGGCGCGCAGGACGGCCCCAAACAGCCCAGGGCAGATCGGGCCGTTGCCATAGTAGATCAGCGCGGCCAGGGCTGCGGCGCGGCCCGGCCAATAGTGGCGCAGGCCGAGCTTGAGCGCGGCCCAGGTGTGGCCGCGGCGCGGCCAGGCGGCGAAGCGCCGCACACGCACGCCGTTGCGCGTCTCCTCCGGCGGCAGCACATTGGCCCAGGTATGATAGTCCGTCGCCCGGCTGGTGTAGACCTCGACCTGATGGCCGCGCCGCGCCAGCTCTTCGGACAAGCCGGTGATATAGCGTTCAGCGCCGCCGATGGCCGGGGCATATTGGTGGGTCACATGCAAGACGCGCATCAGCCGGCCCGTCCCCATGCCCCGCCGCGCACCCTCTTCGCGTCCAACTTCGCTGTCCCCAACCCATGCGCGGCCAATACCTCGGCATAGACGGCCTGGGTCTGGTCCAGGTGCGCCTGGAGCGAAAGATCGCCGCGCGCCTTTTGCACACAGGCATGGCGCATCTGGCGGCGTTCCCAGGTCGGGCGCTGGAAATGCTGGACGACCTTGGCCGCCAGTTGATCGGCTGCGCCGGGGGCAAAGAGATAGCCGGTGCGCCCCTCGTCGATCAGTTCGGGCGTGCCGCCCAGGGCGCTGCCCACCACCGGCGTGCCCATCTGGAAGTTTTCATAGATGACCACGGGCGAGTTTTCATGCCAGACTGAGGCGACCAGGCTGAGGTCGGCTGCGCCAAAGAGGGCGCGCATCTCCAAGAAGGGGACGCTGCCCAACATGCGCACGGCATCGCCAAAGCGGTTGTAACCGCGCAGGATGTCCGGGTCGCCCCAGCCTGCCACGGCCAGTTGCAGGTCGGGCAGCGCGTCGAGCAGTTTGGGCAGCGCTGCCTGCACCACCTTAGCGCCTTTGATCTCGACGCCGCCGCCCGCAAAGGCCAGCGTGGGCCGCGTGTGGGCGGTGGCGCAGACGGCTTGCACGCCGGGGTGCTGCGGCGGGGCCAGGGCCGGCTCGGCCAGCCCATAGGTCACCAGCCGGAAGCGCGCCGGGTCGAAGCCTGCTTCCACATGCCGGTCGATCAGCGCCTGGCTGGGCGAGATAAAGCGTGCCACGTTGCGCGTCAGCGCCATCATCCAGCGCCGTCGCCGGGGCAGATCGGCCCAATGTTCATAGCGGCGGAAACAGTTGCCACAGCCGTCGGGCCAGCGCCGCGGGTCGCAGAAGGTTCCATCGGCCTGATAGCGCATGCCGTTGGGACAGAGCAGCCACAGGTCATGCAAGGTGAGCACGGTGGGCGTGCGCGTGGCGCGCGCCGCGACAAGAGGGGCCAGCGAGGCGCGCGCCACGTTGTGGGCATGCAGCAGGTCGGGCCGAAGCTGCGTCAGTTCGCGGCGCACGGCGACAAAGACGCGCGGGTCAAACAGGTCGAGATAGTGGTTGGGCCAGCGCGTCGCCAAGGTGATGCGGCGTACGGGGATGCCGTCCACCTCATGCCAGCGGTCGTCGGGGCGGGCATGTTTCGCCGCCACGTTGAGCACCACGCAGTCGACGCCGCGCGCCTGCAGCCCGCGGCAGGTGTGATAGAGCGAGACCTCGGCGCCGCCGGTATAGTCGGGCGCAAAGGAATGGGTGAAAAAGACAACGCGCACTAGGAGTTTTCCTGTCGCTTTTGAGCGTCTAGCTCTGCCCGGAGCGCGGCCACTTCTTGGCTGAGCGTCGCGATCTGGCGCGCCTGGCCGGTCAGATAGCTGGTCAGCACCAACGCCAGCCGCTGCACAGCGGTCAACGCCGCCTGGTTGAAGCGGCTCTGCTGCTGCATCATGGGCAGGACATACCATTCGGTGCTGACCCGGTTCCAGAGGCGGCGGAAGCCGGCGATCCACCGGCCCAGCAGCGGCCCAGCCGAGCGAAACGGCTGCGGCTGGATGTGGGCCAGCGCGGCCATTTCGCCGAAGGTCGGCGCTGCCGCGGATTCGCCGCCGCTCATGCCCGCCGCACGCAAAGGATAAACGGCATGAAGCGTGGTCAAGACCTGGGCCAGCGCCGGGATCTGCGCCGGGTCTTCGCCCAGCAGATGCTGTCGCTGCACGGCGAGTTCGGCCAAGCCGAGCAGGTGGGCGAGATAGGCCTCATGCACGGCGGCGATGAGCTGTTCGCCGCCAGGCCCCAGGTTTTCGAGCCAGGCGCGTTCGGCGGGCAGAAATTCGTCCTCCAGCCGGGCGCGCGGCCAGTGTTTGGCGACGACGCGCAGCCGGTTGCGCTGATAGAGCAGCATGGCGTCGTGGCCCGGCGCGGCGGCCCGGCTTTCCTCTTTATGCACCAAGACCGAGCGTGGGGCATAGACCACGCGCCGGCCCGCGGCGCGGGCGCGCAGACAGAGGTCTACGTCTTCACAATAGGCGCGGCCAAAGCCTTCGTCAAAACCGCCGATGGCCTCGTAGAGGTCGCGGCGCAGGGCCAGGCTGGCCCCGGTCACATAGTCCACGCCGGCGGGCCGGTCAAACTGGCCTTGGTCGGGCTGGCGATAGCCCAGATGGCTGCCGTTGCCCTGGGCGTCGATGCGGCCCCCGGCGTGTTGGATCGTGCCGTCAGGATAGAGCGCCTTGCTGCCGGCGATGCCCACGGCAGGGTCGGCGTACAGCGCATCCACCAGCGCGGCCAGCCAGCCGGGCCGCACCTCGGTATCTTGGTTGAGCAGCACCAGGACATCGCCGCGCGCCTGGGCCAGGCCCGTATTACAGCCGCCGCCAAAGCCCAGGTTGGCCGTTTGGCGCAGCAGCCGCACGCGCCGGTCATGGCCGTAGCGGGCGGCGACCTGATCGGCAGAGCCGTCGGCGGAGGCATTGTCCACGACGATGACCTCGAAGTCCACCCCGGTCTGCGCCAAGAGCGCGTCGAGACAGGCGGGCAGGTCGTCTGCGCCGTTCCAAGCCGGGATGATCACCGAGGCCGTGGGCATCTCTCTCCGCTGGGTCTTCTCTCTCAGGCTGCTGAACCTGGGCGTCACGACTTGATCCCGATGCGCCGCGCCAGCCGGTCGACGGCGGCCAGGCCGCGCATGATGCGCCCCTGGGCATAACGCTCGGCCAGGTCGCGCCAATAGGCGGCGTCGGCTTGGGCCTGCGCCAGCGGCTCGGCCAGGTCGCTGACCAGCACAGACAGCCCGCTGCGGTCGGGGGCGCGGCGCGGGTTCTGGCAGAAAGCGAGCAGGGGTGCGGCGGCGCGCTGCCAGGCAAAGTCTTGGCGCGCCCGTTCAAAACCGGCGGCGCGTGCGCCGCGCGGCTCATCCAGCAGACGCAGCAAGGCGTCTGCGACCTCGTCGACGGCTTGGTAGCCCACCACTTCGCCCACACCATAGGCCGCGACCAGGTCGCTGGTGGTGTCGCCGGTGGTGGCGACCATCGGCAGCCCCGCCCAGAGATAGTCCAGGACGCGTGTGCGAAAGGCAAATCGCGTTTCCAGACCGTCGAAATGCAGGCTCAACGCCACGTCGCTTTCCAACAGCACATTGGGCCAATCCGCATAGGGAACCCAATCGCCAAAAAAGACCGTACGGTCGAGCAACCCCAACTCGGCGGCCAACCGGCGCGATCGCTCTAGATGCGTGGGGATGCCGTCTAGGTTGGGGTTGGGATGGCGTGTGCCGGGGAAGATCAGTTTGGCTTCAGGGCGCTGCGCCGTCACCTGGGCCACGGCGCGGATCGCCGTCTCTGGGTCTAGCCAGGGCCACAGCCCGCCACCCCATAGGAGCACGCGGTCGGTGGGCGCAATGCCAGGCCAAACACCCTTGACCGTGGGGCGGGTCGCCTGGGGAGGGTGATCGGGCAGACCATAGGGTACGACGTCGAGCAGGCGGCGCAGCGTTGGGTCTTCGGCATAGGTCGCGGGATTGATGCGGCCCTGGGCTTCGAGCTGGCCCAGCCACCAATCGCGCTGGCGCTCGCTGGCGCAGATAAAAAAATCGCCGGCGCGGAACTGGGCGACATGATGGCTGCGCCGGATCTGCCAGAGGCGGCGCTGCTCATCGCAGGGCAAGTGGTGATGCATGGCAAGCCATTCGGGAATCAATGGGTCATACCCGTCGATCACCAATATCGCAGGCCCATCCCCTAACTGTGGAAAGATGCCAACCAGATCGCTGGGCGCAAGTACGACCGTCGTCTGGCCGGCTAGCACGTGGAGGTCTTGCCAATCCTGCCACGCGGCCAGCGCAAAAGGGGCACTGTCCAGCACGGGCGGGCGGGCGCCGGGTGCGGCGAGGGTCACGGGCAGGTGCGCGGCCAAGACACGGGCCAACTGCACATAGCGAATGCCCGGGCCAGCCATCTTGGCGCCGATCACGTCATGGCTGAGAATGAGCAGCGAGGGGCTTTGGCTCATACGGCGACTCATATGGCCTTCTCGGCGGCAGGCTCGGCAGCTAGATCACCGGCTGGTTGCGGTTTTCGCAAGGTGGCATAGCATTCGTAAGGGCCGTTGAGCGCCTGCAGCGCTTGGGCGATGTTTACTAGGTTATCGTCGATCCGCACAAGCCGGTCATGCGCTGCCGCCGCCAAGCTGTCGGTAAACGGTAAGACCAGCCAACGGGCCAGCCAGCCCTTGACGAAATGGCTGAGCCGGTGTAGAGGCGAGCCTCCCTGTGGCGGGATCTCGCGCCGATAGCGCAGCGCGGAATCTGAGTCCGGCGCAGCGGGCGGCGGTTGCTTTGCCAAAGCCTGCACCGGCAGCAGCAAGGGCGAGGCGGTGTTCGGGTTGGCCCCAAACTGTGCATCGGTAAAGCCGGCGTGCTCGAAGAGAAAACAGAGCAGCCGCGGGTGATAGAAACTCACATGCCCAAAGTGTAGATAGAACGTCTCTAGGTGGGCGTAAAGCGAGCGCACATCCGGCGTCGCCAGGACGATGCGCCCACCGGGGCGCAGGATGCGGTACGCCTGTTGGGCCAGCGCCAACACATCGGTATAGGGCAGGTGCTCGACCAGATGGGCGCAGAAGAGGCCGTCCACGCTGGCGCTGGGCGCGCTCGCCAAATAGTCGAAGACATTCTGGTGGATAAATGGGATGCCCTGCGCCTGCAGCGCGGCGGCCACCTTATCGTCGGCATCCACGCCGGCGGCGTCGATGCCCTGCTCGCGCAGCAGCATCACAAATTCGCCGTCGCCGCAGCCCAGGTCTACGACTTGGCTGCATCCGGCAAAGAAAGGCAGATAGAAAGTCTGGATGCGGCGCAGACCGGCAGGGTCGCGGCCAATGTAGTGCAGGAAGTCATAGTCCAGCCCGGTCAGGTCTATGCTGAGGTCTGTGTTCAGATCTGTACGCTGATCTGCGCTTGGGTGCGCCGTCGAACTCACTGCCACGCGTCTATGCCTTTGCTATCTGAGAATTCACCGCCGCGCCAGACGCTGTTGGGCCGGGTGTTGCCGGTGGGGTTGCAGCGCGGCCGTTGTGCTGCCAAACGCCGGGAAACTGCACCAGCCCATAGCCGGTGCGTGCCGGGCTGTGGATCACCTGGAAGCCGTAGGCCCGGTCATGATAGTCGAAGGTGGCTGTGTTGTGTTGGTTGACCACCGCCACCGAGAGCGTGTATTGCCCTTCAAGCAGGGGCAGGTTGGGGATATGATAGCTGATGACGCCCTGACCTTCGACATAGGCAATGTCCAGCGCGCTGAACTGGGTGTTGGGGCCAAAGAGATGCGCGCCGCTTTGATGGGTGAAGGCCAGCCCAAAGACGGGGTGCTCCACGCGCCCGGCGCTGCGATAGTGCAGCCGGATCACCACGTCATCGCCGGTGACAAAGTGGGCGCGCGCTGCGCCGTTTGCATCACACACCTCGACCTGGGTGATCTGCACCTCACCCGTGCCCCAGCGCTGACCGGCGTGCAGCGAGACAGCCTTAGCCTGGGAGTCATCACGGGTCGCCATGTGCTGCTTATAGGCCATGATCACATCGGCGGGCGCGCCTTCGGCGGCGACCAGCCCGTTCTCGATCCACAGGGCGCGCGTGCAGAGCGTCTCGACGGTGTTGAGGTCATGCGAGACCAGCAGCAGGGTGCCGCCCGCACGGCGAAAGCGGTAGATGCTCTCCATGCATTTGTTTTGAAAGGTGACATCGCCGACGGCGAGCACCTCATCCACCAAGAGCAGGTCGGGGTCGGTGTGGATGGCGACGGCAAAGCCCAGCCGCACATACATGCCCGACGAATAGTGCTTGACCGGGGTGTCGATAAAGTCCCCCAGCCCGGCATAGTCGATGATCGCATCCAAGCGGCGGTTCATCTCCGCCCGGCCCAGCCCGTAGATCGAGCCGTTGAGGTAGATGTTTTCGCGCCCGGTCAGGTCGGGGTGGAACCCCGCGCCCAGCTCAAGCAGCGAAGAGACGCGCCCGCACACGGCCAAGTCGCCGGCGGTGGGCGGCAAGATGCCGGTGATCAGCTTGAGCAGGGTGCTTTTGCCGGAGCCGTTGGGGCCGATGACGCCCACGCAGTCGCCGGCGTGGATCGCCAGCGAGAGGTCGCGGATCGGCCAGAACTCCTCGACGGCGCGCGCGCGGCGGCGGAAGATGCGGATAAAGGCTTCTTGCAGCGAACGCCCGCGCTCCAGCCTTTTTTCAAAACGCCGAGCGACGTGCTGCATCTCGACCAGCGGCGCGCCGGGCGTCGGGGTGGGCAGACGCACAACACTCATACTTCTTCGCCAAACCGATCGCTGTGGCGCACAAAGAACCAATAGCCAAAGCAGAGCACGACCAGCGCAGTCAAGGTGGTGCGGATCAGGAAGTCCGGGTCGGTGCGATAGCCATTGTAGAGCAGGTCGCGATAGACGTTGATCAGCGAGGCCATGGGGTTGAGGATATAGACGATGCGCCGCACATCCAGCTCCACACCCAGCACGGGATAGACCGCGGGAAGCTGCTGTACCGAATAGAAGACCGGTGTCAGGAAGAACCAGGCGAGCATGACCACCTCCATCACCATCAGCGTGTCGCGATAGAAGACATGCAGGGTGCTGAGGATCAGGCCCATGCCCAGCGTGAAGCAG
>QEUY01000885.1 GCA_003577365.1 Chloroflexota bacterium
AGGCACGACCGTTTGGGGGAGAACGCAAAGAGGAGAAGATCGAGATGAAACAGACAAAATTGCCCGTGTGGATCAGCGCCCTTGCCGGGGGGCTGCTGCTGGCGGGGTGTATGATGCCCTGGCCCGCTGCACCTGCGGGCGGGACGATCCCGCCTGGGGGGACAGTACCGCCTGGCGGTACGGTTCCATCGGCGCCCACCCCGCCCGCGACGGAGGAACCTATGCAAGAGCCAAGCGCAGACAGCGCCGCCAATCAGGTCGCCGGGGTCGTGCGCCAGATGGTGGTGCAGCAGTTGGGCGTGGATGCCGGCGCCGTCTCCATCGCTTCGGTGGAAGCGGTGGACTGGCCCGATGCCTGTCTGGGGGTCAGCCAGCCCGACGTGATGTGCGCCCAGGTGATCACGCCCGGCTATCGGGTGGTGATCGAAGCCAATGGGCAGCAGTACGAATATCACACCGACGCCACGGGCGGGCAGATCGTCCTGGCGAACGCGCCCCAAGCGCAGGTCGGCGACCTTTGGATCGACTGGCAGCAGACGCAGGAAACCTGCCAGGCGCTGCAGATCGGCAGCGAGGGGCTGGCCTTTGGCCCCTGTATGGGGCGCATGATGCCGGGCCGCCTGATCGCGCCCGAACGGGAGCAGGAACTGCGCACCTTTTTGGAGACCTATGCGCCGTTTCAGGCCGACACCCCGGCGGGGGCGATCACCTTTGCCGGGACGGGGACAACCGAAGCGACCCTGGCCGAGCAGCGCATGATCGCCGAATGGGCGCGGCTGGTGCGGCTGGAGGCGGAGAGCGGGCGTTCGGGCGCATCGTGGGGGCTGGCCTTTGCCTGGCATCGCGAGGGCGGGATCGCCGGTTTCTGCGACGACCTGACCGTCTACGTCACCGGGTTGGTCTACGCCAGCTCCTGCAAGAGCCAGCCGCCGGCCACCATAGGCCAGCGCACGCTGACCGCAGAGGAACTGGCCCAGCTCTATATGTGGATCGACACCTATACCTCGTTTGAGGCGGGTTGGCGTGATCCAGCAGTAGCGGATGCCATGTCCACCAAAATGACCTTTATGGGCGTAGGTGAACAGGTTGCCGACGCCGCCACGCAGCAGGCGATCGCCGATTTTGCCGCGGCGCTCTATACCGGCCTGGCCCAATAGACACCATTGGCAGAAACTCTATGAGCCTTTTTGGGGTGGCGCAGCGCTATTGGATGGAGTGGCGCGCCAAAGGCAAAAGCTATGCGGAGCTTGCCCGTTCGCTGCAGGCGGAGGGGGAGGTCGTAACGCGGCGCTTCCAGAACGGGCGCGACCGCGCGGCCAACCGCAGGACGGCCAGCCACATCGTGGGCATCGAGCGTTGGGGGCAGCGGCGCTTGCGCACGCTGCTCGGCGAGCCGCTGGTCATGGACGAATATGACGGCTACCGGCCCGGCCCGGATTGCACCTTGCGCGAACTGGCCTGCGAGTTTCCGCATACGCGCAAGGAGACGCTGGCGCTGTTGCGGTCGTTGGAAGATCGCAACATCCCACTGACGCAAACCGTGCCGCATAACGAATCCGGCCCGATGAGCGTGGGCGCGTGGTTTGTCTACTTCCAGAACCACGCGGGGCGCGAAAGCCGCTTCGTACGCTGACTGCACCAAGTAGTGCTTGATCGCGCCAGGTTCACCGTAGGGGCCGCCCCCCGTGGCGGCCCGCTGCCACGCACGCATAGGCACACATGCGGACAGGCACGGGGGCCTGTCCCTACCATTGGTGAGGCGCAGCAGTAAGAACCGAGTAAGGGGAGATCGAGAGAAGGAGGTCGGGGGCAGGCGCGCTGCCCTGGTCAAGCGCCCTGGTCAAGCGGATGGCGGCTGTAGTACAATGCAGCCATCGGCGATATGTGGCCGGCGCGCGTGCGTGTTGTTGTGTTGTCAGGCGCGCCCTGCAGAGAAAGGACGGCCCCAGCATGCGCACCCCCTGGCTTTGGACCCTTTGGCTCGGTCTGTTGGCGCTGGGCATGATGGCAGGCTGTACGGCCATTCAGCCGGGGGCGGGCCATTCAGCCGGGGGCGGCCAGCCCGCTGGCAACCGTCATGCCTGTGACGGACACGCCCGCGACGGAGGTCGCGGTCGACCCGGTGCCGGCGGCGACGTCCGCGGCCACCACCACGCTCACAGCCACCGTGACAGCCACCGTGACAGCCACCGTGACAGCCACGGTTGCGCCCACGGCCACCGCACCGGTCACGGCTACGCCGACGGTCACTGCAACTGCGCCCACAACGGCAACGGTGACG
>QEUY01000886.1 GCA_003577365.1 Chloroflexota bacterium
GCTGAACATGCGCTGGTGGGGGCCGCGCCCCGCCATCCTCGCCGCCTGGGTGATCTCCTCGTCGCTCTTTGGCCTGCTGCACATCTTTAACCCCAACGCTACTTGGATCAGCACCGTCTACCTCATGTTGGCGGGTCTCTTTTTGGGGTTGGGATATGTGCTCACCGGGCGGCTGGGGCTGCCGATCGGGCTGCACATCACCTGGAATTTCTTTCAAGGCAACATCTACGGCTTCCCCGTCAGCGGCAACACCTTTAGCAGCGTCACGGTCATCGCCATCCGCCAGGGCGGCCCGGCGCTGTGGACGGGAGGGGCCTTTGGGCCGGAGGCCGGCTTGATCGGCATCGTGGCGATCCTGCTCGGCTGTCTGTTGACGCTGGCGTGGGTGCGCGTGTGCGAAGGCCGGCTGCGGCTCTATCTGCCGCTGGCCTGCTATCGCCCGCGGGGAACGGCGCGGGCCAACGGATCGCCCCCCAGCGTGGCTGCGCCCGCGACCTGATGATGTTTCATAACTGATACGAAAACGGTGAGGATCGGCCTATGACAAGCAAGCTGTGGGGCGGGCGCTTCACCGGCGCAACCGACCCGTTGATGGAGCAGTTCAACGCCTCGATCGGGTTTGACCAACGGCTCTGGCAGGCCGATATCCAGGGCAGCCAAGCCTATGGCCGCGCCCTGGCACGCGCCGGCCTTCTCACCCCCGCCGAGGCCGAGCAGATCGTCGAGGGGCTGGCGCAGGTGGCGCAGGAATGGGCTGCGGGCAGCTTTGTCGTCCAGCCTGGCGACGAGGATATCCACACCGCCAACGAGCGCCGCCTGACCGAACTGATCGGGCCGGTCGCCGGCAAGCTGCACACCGGGCGCAGCCGCAACGACCAGATCGCCACCGACGTGCGCCTTTGGCTGCGCGCCCAGGCGGGCTATCTGCGCGGCCATCTGCGCCAGTTGATCAGCGTGGCCGTGGGCCGCGCCGCCGACGAGATCGACCTGCTCATGCCGGGCTATACGCATCTGCAGCCGGCGCAGCCGGTGCGCTGGAGCCATTGGCTGCTCAGCCACGCTTGGGCCTGGCAGCGCGATACGGCCCGGCTCGACGACCTGCTGGCGCGGCTTAACGTTCTGCCGCTGGGCAGCGGTGCGCTGGCGGGCAACCCCTTTGCGCTGGATCGCGCCGCGCTGGCCGCCGACCTGGGCTTCGCCGGGGTGACGCCCAACAGCCTCGACGCGGTGAGCGACCGCGATTTTATCGCCGAGTTTTTGTTCTGGGCCACGCTCTGCATGGTGCATCTCAGCCGTCTGGCCGAAGACCTGATCCTCTTCAGCAGCCGCGAGTTTGGCTTTGTCACCTTGGCCGATGCCTACAGCACCGGCAGCAGTTTGATGCCCCAAAAGAAGAACCCCGATGCGCTGGAGCTGCTGCGCGGCAAGACGGGCCGCGTGCTCGGCGGGCTGGCCGGGCTGCTGGTGACGCTCAAGGGGCTGCCCAGCACCTACAACAAGGACCTGCAGGAGGACAAGGAGCCGCTCTTCGACGCGGTCGAGACGTTGAGCGGCGCGCTGCAGATCGCCTGCGGCGTGCTCTCCACGCTCACGCCCAACCCGGCGCGGCTGCGCGCCGCGCTTGCCCCGGAGATGCTGGCGACCGACCTGGCCGACTATCTGGTGCGCAAGGGCGTGCCCTTCCGCGAGACCCATCATGTGGCGGGCGCGGCCGTGCAGCTTGCCGAGCAGCGCGGGGTCGAACTGTCGGCGCTGACCCTCGACGACCTGGCCGGCCTACACCCCGCCTTCGAGGCCGA
Source organism: Chloroflexota bacterium (assembly GCA_003577365.1). GTDB lineage: Bacteria > Chloroflexota > Anaerolineae > Caldilineales > Caldilineaceae > QEUY01. The sequence continues at coordinate 1,800 of QEUY01000886.1, forward strand.
TGTGGCCGAGGTCTGGAATATGGAACAGAGCGTGGAGCGGCGCGATGTGGCCGGCGGGACCAGCCGCCGCGCCGTGCTGGCCCAGATCGCCCAGTTGCGCGGCTGGTTGGGCGACCCGGCGGGGCAGTAACCGGCGTTCTGCGCCGCCCCCAGCATTCCCTGCCGGGGTCGCCCGCAGCACCCACGAGATACCGTTATTCAGGCCGATCCCTTACTTCGACCGGATGCTTTGACCGAAT
>QEUY01000887.1 GCA_003577365.1 Chloroflexota bacterium
TGTGCGTGAACTCGATCTGATGAGCAGGCAGCCAGGCGGCTGCCTGCTCTGACACCATTGGTTCTGACACTGGTTTCGATGCCACTGGTTTGATGTTGTGGGTTTCGGCGCCGTTGGTGGAGAGCCATGGAAGTGACCAAACGAAGGTTGACAGAGATTTGCTGGAGGAAAGATGGCAAATTACACGGATGCAGTGTGCAAATTGTGCCGGCGGGAGGGGCAGAAGCTCTTCTTAAAAGGTGAGCGCTGCCTTAGCCCCAAGTGCGCAATTGAGCGCCGCAACTACCCGCCGGGCGAGCATGGCAAGAAGGCCACGTTCCGGCGCAAGGTGTCGGAATATGGCTTGCAGCTGCGCGAAAAGCAGAAGGCGCGGCGCATTTACGGCGTGATGGAGCGGCAGTTCCGCCGCTATTTCACCGAGGCGACGCGGCGCAAGGGCCTGACCGGCACGGTGCTGCTGACGATCTTGGAGAGCCGGCTGGACAACGCCGTCTACCGGTTGGGCTTTGCGGACAGCCGTGCGCAGGCCCGCCAACTGGTGCGCCACGGGCATTTTGATGTCAATGGCCGCAAGACGGACATCCCTTCCTATCAGGTCAGCGTGGGCGATGTGATCTCGGTGCGCGGCTCCAGCAAGGAGAGCGTCTATTTTAAGGACCGCAGCCAGATCATGCAGAGCAACCGCGTGCCTGCTTGGCTTAACCTGAACTTGGCCGCGCTGAGCGGTTCAGTGCTGGCCGAGCCGGGGCGTGAGGATATTGAGATCCCGCTGAACGAGCAGCTTATCGTCGAATATTACAGCCGGTAGGCGGACTGGTAGGGGGCCGCGGGGCCGGCTGTGGGGTTCGGTTTTGCCGGATGTCCAGGGCCGCCGTTACGCCCACGGCCATTTACGACAGCCGCGTACTCGGTATCTAGGTGTATCGCACATCGACGCCGGCGAGCAGACTGCCACCGGCGCGTGTTGGCAAGTAGGGAGGGCTGCCGTTGATTAACATGGTTCTACCCAAAATTGAAGTGGAGGCCAGTTCGCAGAACTACGGCCATTTTGTGATCAGCCCGTTGGAGAGCGGCTATGGGATCACGCTGGGCAACGCCTTGCGCCGCGTCTTGCTGTCGAGTCTGCCCGGCGCTGCGGTGAGTTCGATCCGGCTGACCAATATCCACCATGAGTTTTCGGCGATCCCGCATGTGCGGGAGGATATGACCCGGCTGATCTTGAACGTCAAGCAGATCCGCATGATCAGCCGCAGCGAGGAGCCGGTGCGCATTCACGTCGAGGTGACGCACGAAGGCCCGGTGACGGCGGGGGACTTGATCTGCCCGCCTGAGGTGGAGATCGTCAACCCCGACCTCTATTTGCTCACCGCCGATTCCAATGATGTGGACTTGGATATCGAGCTGGTGGTGAGCACGGGCCGCGGCTACAGCCCGGCGGAAGATCGCACCCGCTTGCCGCTGGGTGAGATCCCGGTCGACGCCATCTACAGCCCGGTGAAGAAGGCCGCCTATCGGGTGGAGCGCACCCGCATCGGCCAGCAGACCGACTATGACCGGCTGAACCTGGAGATTTGGACCGACGGCACGATTGCGCCCGAAGAGGCGATGCGCCGCTCGGCGGAAATCTTGGTGCAGCACTTGACGCTCTTGGCGGGCGCCAAGGTGGTGGAGATCGAGCAGGCCGAGGAAGAGGAAGAGGGCATCCCCAGCCGCATCTATGATGCGCCGATCGAGGAATTGGAGTTGACCGTGCGCGCCTATAACTGTCTCAAGCGCGCCGGCATCACCAAGGTGGGGGAGATTCTTCGCCGCATGGAAAAGGGCGAAGACGAGATGCTGGCTATCCGCAACTTTGGCAAGAAGTCGCTGGATGAGCTGGTCGACAAGCTGCGCGAGAAGAACTATCTGGAGGTGCCGGGGGTAGACTTGAGCGCCTTCTTCGGGGATGGCTATCGCAGCGGCGACACAGAGAGTGAAGACGCCGAAGCGGGCGGCGAAGAAATGGGCGACGCGATGGACGAGGTCGGCAGCGCCTAG
>QEUY01000888.1 GCA_003577365.1 Chloroflexota bacterium
GGGGCTTGTGCGTGTGACCACGGGCAGCCTGGCGCGCTATATCTATGGGCAGCCGCTGCATCTGACAGGCCGCTTGGCTGCGCCGGGCCGGTTCGCCGACTTTGATTACCCCGCCTATCTCGCCCGGCAGCAGGTATACAGCGCCATGGTGGACCCGCAGATCGCGCCGCTGGAGGGGCCGCTGCGCGGCGCGTGGTGGAAGCGTCAAGTCTACGCCCTGCGCGCTCGCGGCGCAGCGTCGATCGAGCGCGGCCTGCCCGAACCCTATGCCGCCCTTGCCGGCGGCATCCTGTTGGGGATCGACGCCGGCATCCCCGACGCCCTCTATCAGCAGTTCACACGCACCGGCACAAGCCATGTCTTGGTGATTTCAGGCTCCAATGTGGCGCTGCTGGCCGCCATGATGACCGCGTTCTGGAGCCGCATCTTGGGCAAGCGGCGCGCCTGGCTGCCCGCGCTGCTTGCCATCGTGCTCTATGCCGTCCTGGTGGGGGGCGATGCCGCGGTCGTGCGCGCCGCGCTGATGGGCGGGCTGGTGGTGGCCGCGGCGGGGCTACGGCGGCGCAGTCTCGCCCTGGTGAGCCTGGCCGCGGCCTGTTGGGCCATGACGTTGGTCAACCCCCTGGCACTATGGGATGTGGGCTTCCAGTTGAGCGCCGCGGCCACCGCCGGGCTGATCCTGCTGCTGCCGCGGCTGGCCGCAGGGCTGCAAGCGATCTGGCCCAACTTGGGCAGCGGGCTGTTGATGGCAGTTCCGGCCAATGGGCAAACCCACGGGCGGCAGGGGGGGCTGCTGTACGGGCTGCTGATGGATGGGCTGCTGACGACCTTGGCCGCCAGCCTCATGGTCATGCCGCTGATCGCCTATCATTTTGGCCGGGTCAGCCTGCTGGGGCTGGTCGCCAACCTGCTGATTATCCCCGTGCAGCCGTGGATCATGACCTGGGGCAGCGCCGGTGTGGCGCTGGGCGTTGCCGGTCTGCCCCAGGCGGCGCAGGTGGCGCTCTGGATCCCTTGGCTGGGGTTGGTCTGGACCGTGCAGGTGGTGGAGCGGGTGGCGGCGCTGCCCGGCGCGCAGGTGATGGTGGCGGGGTTCGACGCCCGCAGCCTGGCGCTGAGCTATGCTGTGCTCGCGCTGCTCCTAGCCTCGCGGCGCATAGCCGCAGGGGGCCGCGACCTGCTGGCGTGGATGCGCCGCGCCGGCAGCGCACGGCGGCTGCTGCCCGCGCTCAATGTCATGCTGGGCGTGGCCGCGCTGCTCGTCTGGGGGGCCGTGCTCACGCAGCCCGACGGACGGCTGCATGTCTGGTTTCTCGACGTGGATCAAGGCGACGGCATCTTGATCCAGACGCCAAGCGGGCGGCAGGTGCTGATCGACGGCGGGCGGCATCCGGCGCTGCTGCTCTCCGAACTGGGCGCGGTCATGCCCTTTTGGGATCGCAGCCTGGATCTGCTGGTGCTGACCCACCCCGACGGCGACCATATGGACGCGCAGATCGAGGCAGCGCGGCGGCTGGCCGTGGGCCAAGCGGTGACGAGCGCGCCCGCCGCGGCGCAGGCCGCTGCCGCACCCTGGCAGGCGGCGCTCTCCGACCGCGCCACACCGCTGCGCCTGCTGCACGCCGGCGGCTGGATCGACCTGGGCGACGGCGTGGCGCTGTGGGTGCTGTGGCCGCAGGCAGGGGCGGGCGACGGCGCGGGCAACGAAAGCTCGCTGGTGCTCAAGCTGGTCTATGGCGATTTCAGCGTCCTGCTCACCGGCGATGCGGGCCATGCAAGCGAGGCAAGCTGGCTACAGTCGGGCGCGCCGCTGGCGGCGACGGTGCTCAAGGTGGGGCATCACGGCAGCGCGGGCAGCACCGGCCCTGAATTCATCCGCGCCGTCAACCCTCAAGTGGCCGTGATCCAGGTGGGCGCGGGCAACCGCTATGGCCACCCGGCGGCTGCCGTGTTGGCGGCGCTGGCGGGGCGCACCCTCCTGCGCACCGACCAAGCCGGGCGCATCCATGTGATCTCCGATGGCCGCCAGATGACCCAGATGACGTATCGTGTGGAACGCGCCGCAAAGTGAAAAGCTACCTTCGCAAAGAGGCAGCGCGTAATAGGCTGGGCGCCGGTGAGCGTTAACACGCCTAAGCTCGTAGCTTTCCCCTGAGGCGCTGGGCGGGGCGCCGCGCCTATCACCGCGCACCTCGCGGCGCGGGGCCAGGGCGAGCGGGCGTCGTCGGAAAGGCACGGCCGGGTTGGCTCGGCTGTCCGGCGGATGTAGGTTACAATGAGCGCTGGGGGCAGCCGTTCTCAAGGCGCGAAGCTAGGCAGCGCGCCTTGCCCACC
>QEUY01000889.1 GCA_003577365.1 Chloroflexota bacterium
CGGGTCCAGCACATCGCGCAGCCCGTCGCCGACCAAGTTAAACGCTGCGACCAGCAAGAGGATGGCGGCGGCAGGCACGGCGGTCAGCCACCATTGCGTGGTGATGTAGTTGCGCCCTTCGCTGATCATCACGCCCCATTCCGGCGTGGGCGGCTGCGCCCCAAAGCCGATAAACGAAAGACCGGCCACGGCCAGGATCGTCGCGCCCATATCGAAACTGGCCTGCACCAGCAGCGGCGCAACCGTGTTGGGCAGGAGATGGCTAAAGAGAATTCGCCCCCCGCCGGCGCCGATGGCGCGCGCCGCTTGCACAAATTCCTGCTCACGCAGCGCCAACACCTGGCTGCGGACCAGACGGGCGTAGACAGGCCAACTGACGACGGCGACCGCGATCAGGGCGTTTTGCAGGCTGGGGCCAAGCGCGCCGGCAATTGCCATCGCCAAGATCAGGCTGGGGAAGGCAAAGAAGATATCGGTCACGCGCATCAGCGCCTCGTCTACCCAGCCGCGCAGATAGCCCGCCACCAGCCCCACCCAGGCCCCAAACCCGCCCGCAGAGATCACGACCAGCAGCCCCACGCGCAGCGAAATGCGCGCGCCATAGAGCATACGGCTGAGCAAGTCGCGGCCCAGTTTGTCCGTTCCCAACGGGTAGGCGCGCGACGGCGGGGTCAGCCCGGCGCTGATATTCTGATGGAGCGGGTCGACAGGGCTGAGCCAAGGCGCGGCGAGCGCCAACACAGCAAAGATCAGCAGCAGGATGAGTCCGGCAATCGTAGCCGGCTCTTGCAGCAAGCGGCGCGTGATTTGGCGGCGAGGCGAGGCGACGAGCATGGACTATTGGATCCGGATGCGTGGATCGACCAAGGAATAGGCAATATCGACCAGGGTATTGACCAGCGGGTAGACGATCGCAGCCACCAAGGTGACTCCCATCACCGCCGGAAAGTCGAGGCTGGTGACCGAGGTGGTGGCATAGCGCCCCAGCCCCGGCCAGTTGAAGATCGTCTCGGTGAGCACCGCGCCGCTGAGCAGGCTGCCAAAGGTGACGCCGATCGTGGTCAAGATCGGCGGCAGGGCGTTGCGCAGGGCATGGCGGGTGATGACTACTGGGCGGGCCAGCCCTTTGGCGCGCGCCGTGCGGATATAATCCTGTGACAGCACCTCCAGCATCGCCGACCGTGTCATACGCAAAAGCACGGCCGTCGAGAAATAGCCCAACGTAATGGCGGGCAAAATCAAATGGGTGAGGCTGTCTTGCAGCACAGCCCAGTTGCCGGTCAGCAGCGCGTCGACCGTATACATGCCGGTGATGGCAGTGGGCGGGTTGAGGGTCGAGTCGAGCCGGCCCGGTCCGGGCAGCCAGCGCAACTGGCGATAGAAGAGACCGATCAGCAGCAGCCCTAAGTAAAAAATCGGCATCGATCCGCCGGCCAGCGCCAAGAGGCGCACGAACGCATCGACCCAACTGTTGCGGCGCAGCGCCGCGGCCATGCCCAGCGGAATCCCAAAACAGAGCGCGACCAAGAGCGCGGCCAGCGACAGCTCCAACGTGGCCGGCAGGAAGTCAAGCAGATCATCGGCCACAGGCCGGCGTGTGCGGATCGACGTTCCCAGATCGCCGCGCAGCAAGCGCCCGACATAGGTCAAATACTGTTCCGCCACCGGGCGGTCCAAGCCAAGCTGCTGGCGATAGGCCGCGATCTGCTCGTCGCGCGCGTTTTGACCCAGGGCCGCCGCCGCGGGGTCCACCGGCACCAGATGCGCCAGCACAAACGTGATGATCGACACGCCGGCCATGACCAAGATCAGGCCGGCGATACGGCGGACGACGAAGCGCAGCATAGCGGTCTTAGGGGTTCGCCCATGGGGGTTGGGGCGGGCAGCCTTCTATCGGCGGCTGCCCGCCCCAACCAGGTTGGCTATTTGCTGATGTTGGCGAAGGTGATGTTCGGTGTGTCGACCGGGTCGAAGACAAAGCCGGTCACGTTGCTGCGCAGGCCATAGGTGCGCAGCGGTTGATAGAG
>QEUY01000890.1 GCA_003577365.1 Chloroflexota bacterium
CGCTGCCCTGCCAGCCTGCTTCCTCCAGACCGGCGATATAGGCGGCAAAGGCTGCATCGTCCAGTTCGCCAAGCCGCGCCGGCTCCCATTCCAGCAGCAGCGCACTCGACCCGACTAGAGAGAAAAGCTCACCCCCAAGCGGCCCAATCCCACACAGCGCCCAGTCCACGGCGACGAGTTCTGGCCGGCCATCGGCGCGCGCGCGCCGCAGGAGGTTGCGGCGCTGGTAGTCGAAATGGCAAAAGATCTGGGGCAGCCGATCCAAGATGGCATAGAAGCCGGCGCGCTCTGCCCAGAGCTGCAAGACACGCGCCTGTAGATGGGGCGCAAAGTGACGCTGCACAAAAGGATTCTGCCAGGCGTCGTGCGGCGGCAGCCCCTCTGCCCAGGCGCACGCATGGCCGCGGCAGAGCCAGGGCCATGTCGGCAGCGGCATCCCCAGCGCATAGGCGGCGCTGTCGCGACCGATTTGGCGCGCGGCAAAGGCGTAGTCCTCCAGACTCCAGCGCCGCGCCGCCGCATCTGTGATGTGCTCCATCCAGATCCAGGCGTCGTTCTCTCGGCGCGTCACACCATACAGGCGCGGGGCGGCGATCGGGCCGGGCAGCGCCGCCAGGAGGCCGGACTCGGCGGCCAGCGCCTCGCGCTGCCAATACCACAGGTGGGCTGGAGCCTGCGCCGCGCCGGGGTCTTTGAGCGTCTTCACGACGAGCGACCACGGCTTGACCCCATCGCCATCGCGGCCGTGGCCGGAGACGCACAGCAACCCATCCGGGTTGATGATGCCTTGGTCGCTCAGCCGCCGCACAGACCAATCCAGAAGTTCGAAGGTCGGGCTGCGTTGGTCTTGGCGCACCGCCGCAGTCAGCGCAGCCGGATCAAACGCCGGCAATCGGTCAACGCTGGCTTGAGACACAGATCTTCCCTTCCTCGCCGCGAACGGCGATATCTTGACCGGCGGTCGGCGGCGATTCGACGCACCGGCGCGCCAACGACGGGTATGTGTTTACAGCGCGTTCAGAAAGGCCGCTACCTCACGCGCAAAAAGATCGGGCGCCGTATCCATGGCGATGTGTTGTTGGCCCGGCATGGCGACCACGCGACTGCTCCCCACAGCCTGGCGGAGCCGTCGCGTGGCATCTTGCGCCCAGGCAGGGCTATCGCCGCCGACAAGCAACAACGTCGGGACGGTCAGAGCCGCATAGCGCACCGGGTCGAATTGGTAGTGCTCCAGCGCGCGCGCCTCGTATACCAGGACATGAATACCGGCCAGCCTGGCCGTATGGGCCGGTTGCCCGCGTTGGAGCGCGATCTCGTGTTCCGGCATCTTGACGATCTCGCGATTCATGGTCGCCCATACGCCATCACGATCTCCTGCCTTTAGCAGTGCTTCCAAGCGATCCACGAACCCCGGAGGCAGTAGCGGCACGATCGGCGGCTCATACAAGATGAGTCTCCGCACGTTGGCCGTGAGCAGCGCGCCCTCCAACGCACAGAGACCGCCAAAGGAGTGACCGAGCAGATCAACCGCTCCGCCAATGGCATCCACGACGGCGGCGATGTCCTCAGCCTGGCGTTCGACCGTGTAATCAGACGCCGCGCCGCTGCCGCCGACGCCCCGCCTAGACACCCGATAGACCGTGAAGCTGGACTCAAATCGGGGCAAGATCGGACGCCAGCGTTCCGGGGTTGAGCCGCCGCCATGCACCAGCAGCAGGGCCGGACCCTTGCCGCCGGCTTCATAGGCGATAGGTGTGTGGTCTTTCGAGATCACAGTCTTCATAGTTTAACATAACTCACCTGTTGGCGCGTCGTCGAACCATCATCCCTTCGTCGAAATGTCCTGCGTTCCCGCGGGCGGGGATTCTAGCGCGCCACCGGCAGCCCGGCGTCGATCCAGGCCTGCACGCCGCCCTCCAGGATTTTTACATCCGTAAAGCCCATGTCGTGCAGCAGCTTGCCGCCCAACGCGCCCAGCGGCCCCAGAATGCAGGTGGTGATGATCGGC
>QEUY01000891.1 GCA_003577365.1 Chloroflexota bacterium
CTCTGCTCTTTTCTATTTGCTCTCTGCTCTGGCCTTTGCGTTCTCTGCGCCCTTTGCGCTTATTTTCTCCCCCTCTAGGAGATCACCATGCGGATTGAACGAATCGAACTGCGCAAAATCCGGCTGCCCTATGTCAGCGTGTTTGAGACCAGCGGCTGCCACGAGGACGGCAGCTATGCCGTGGTCGTGCGCGTGGACGGGAACGGCATCACCGGCTGGGGCGAATCGCCGGTGGGCGGCGCGCCGTTTTATAACGAAGAAACTACCAACACGGTCTGGAGCATTCAGCAAGAGTTCCTGGCCCCCATGCTGCTGGCGAGCGAGTTGAAACAGCCGGAGGACGTGACCCCCGCCTTTGGCCGCGTGCGCGGCAACCGCATGGCGAAAGCCGGTCTAGAGTTTGCCGTGTGGGATCTGTTTGGCAAGCTGGAGGGGCGCAGCTTGGCCGCCATGCTGGGCGGCACGCGCACCCGCGTGGCCGTCGGCGTCAGCGTGGGCATCCAAAAGGATATCGACACGCTGCTCCAGGTGGTCGACGCCTATCTCAAGGACGGCTACCAGCGCATCAAGCTCAAGATCAAGCCGGGCTGGGATATCGAACCGACGCGCGCCGTGCGCAATGCCTGGCCCAACCTCAAGCTGCAAGTCGACGCCAACAGCATCTACCACCTGGAAGACGCCGAACACCTCGCCAAGCTGGACGAGTTCAACCTGCTGTTGATCGAACAGCCGCTGGCGCATGACGACATCTTTGACCATGCCAAGCTCAAGCCCAAACTGCGCACCCCGCTCTGTCTGGACGAGAGCATTGTCTCGCCCGAACACGCACGCTGGGCGATTGAGATGCAGGCCTGCGACATCATCAACATCAAGCCGAGCCGCATCGGAGGCTATGCCGACGCCAAACGCATCCACGATCTGGCACAAGCCGCGGGCATTCCGGTCTGGCACGGCGGCATGTTGGAGACGGGCATCGGTCGCGCCGGCAATGTGGCACTGGCAAGCCTGCCCAATTTCACGCTGCCCGGCGACATCAGCGCCAACGCCCGCTACTTCGTGCGCGATATCGTGACCAACCCCTTCACGCTCAACGACGACAGCACGCTCACCGTGCCCACCGCGCCCGGCTGCGGCGCGGATGTGGACGAGGGCTATCTAGACGAAGTAACCGTCGAGCGCTGGGAGATGCGCGCCTAGCGCCATGCAGGCGAACGAACAAGGGGTGCGCGAGCCGGGGCGCAGACGCCATCAGGCGATCCCGCGCACCCTGATCTTTGTCACCAGCACCCACCCCGACACGGGCAGCCAAGAGGTCTTGCTGATCAAAGGCGCGGCCAGCAAACGGCTGTGGGCCAACCGCTATAACGGGCTGGGCGGGCATGTGGAAGCGCACGAGGATGTGCTGGCCGCGGCGCAGCGCGAACTGGCCGAGGAGACCGGCCTCACCCCCCGCCTGACGCTGCGCGGCGTGATCTCGATCGACACCGGCGTGGACGAGCAGGGGCCGCGGCCCGGCGTCTTGGTCTTTGTCTTTGTGGCGCAGAGCGAGCAGCGCGCCGTCCATGTCAGCCACGAGGGCCGGCCCGAATGGCTGCCGGTCGACGCGCTGGCCGAGTTCCCCCTGGTCGACGACCTCTACGACGTGATTCCCCGCGCTCTGGGCGACGGGCCGATCTTCTTCGGCCACTACAGCCCGCAGCCCGACGGCAGCCTGGCCTATCGTTTCCACGACAGCCCGGCCCGATAGCGCCGGCCTGCTGGCAGGCCAGTGAACCTGTCTATATGGCCCGTCACACAAGCGGAGGGCGAACGTCGCACAGACGGCGGGCTGCCCCTCTCAGGATGTGGAATAATCGCACCGTGGGCTGCACAATCGGGCCTGAGGAATTGCTCGATCTCGCAAGTAGGGGCCGCCCCCCGTGGCGGCCCGTGTGGAATGCCGCCCGGACAGGCGCGGGAGCCTGTCCCTACAAGGTGTGAGACGCAGCAGTAATCTAGCCCGAACAAT
>QEUY01000892.1 GCA_003577365.1 Chloroflexota bacterium
GCCTTGAGATAGGCTTCTTCCAGTTCCTCCAGCGCGGGCATCAGGGTTTCGGGGACATACTTGCCGCCGTAGGGGCCGAAATGGCCGCTCTCGTCGGGATAGGCGCGGTAGTTAACAGGCGTGGCCTGCGGTGCAGAAGCATGGGTCATGCGCGATCACTCCTTGTTCACGGTCGCTGAATCGCTGTTGCAGCCAGTGTACACGATGCGGCGCGGGTCGGGAAGCTGGTGATGGAACCTGGCTTGGTGTGCTTTGCCGCAGCGCATCAGCCGCGTGCGGCGAAGATGGCGGTCACGGCATCGGTCATGGGTTGGATGGGCGGGGGTGCGCCCGTCCACCGTTCAAAGGCAATGGCCCCTTGCCAGATCAACATGCCCAGGCCGCCGATGGCGCGCGCGCCGCTCTGTGCCGCCTGCTGCAAGAGGCGGGTCTGCGGCGGGTTGTAGACCAGGTCATAGACGACCTGGCCGGCCCTAAAGGGCAGGCCGTCGGGCCAGGGGCTGGTCTCGGTGTTGGGTGTCATGCCCAACGACGTGCAGTTGACAATCAGGTCTGCTTGACCGGCCACAACGGGCAGGCCATCGGCATGGCGGCAGACATGCAGCGGGCAGGCGGCCATCTGGGGTTGGAGCGCCGCAACCAAGGCTTGGGCGCGGTCGAGCGTGCGGTTGGCGATGGTGATCGAGGCCGCGCCCGCCGCGGCCAGCCCATAGACCACGGCGCGCGCTGACCCGCCCGCGCCCAGCACCAGGATGCGCTGTCCGGCAGGGTCCACACCGTGGCTGCGCAGGTCGGCGATGAAGCCGGGCGCATCGGTGTTGTCGCCGAGCAGGCTGCCATCCGCTTCGACGGCGATGGTGTTGACCGCGCCGATGGCCTGGGCCGCATCTGTGAGCCGGTCGAGATAGGGCATGACGGCCTGTTTGTGGGGCACGGTGACATTGGCCCCGCGCAGGCCCAGGGCCGGCAGCCCGGCCACTGCCGCGCCGATGCGCTCGGGCGGCACGGGCAGCGGCACGTAGCACCAGTCCAGCCCCAGCGCGGCAAAGGCGGCGTTGTGCATGGGCGGGCTGATGCTGTGGCTGACGGGCCAGCCGATCAGCCCGACGACGGTGGTTTTGCCACTGATGGCGCGGTGGCTGTCACGCTCGCCGGCAGTAGACGTCTGTGACATAGAACGACCTCAGACATAGATGTCAGACATAGATGTCAGACATAGATGTCAGACATAGATGTCAGACATGGATGGCGGCGGAGGGCGTGCCTTCCACCGTCAGGTGTGCGCCCAAGGCTTGGAGCGTGGTCTCAAAGCCGGGGAAGCTGTCGGCGGTGACCTCGGCGCCGTAGACGGTGGAGGGGCCGCGGGCGGCGAGCGCGGCCACGGCCATCGCCATCGCCAGGCGGTGATCGCCTTGGCTCTCGACTGCGCCGCCGATCAGCCGGGTGGGGCCTTCGATGATAAAGCCGTCGGAGGTCGGTTCGATGGCTGCGCCCATGGCGCGCAGCTCGCTGACCGTGGTGGCGATGCGGTCGGTCTCCTTGACGCGCAGTTCGCCGGCATCGCGCACGACGGTGCGCCCACGCGCCTGGCTGGCGGCGACGGCCAAGACCGGCAGTTCGTCGATCATGGTCACGATCTGCTCGCCGCCAAAGGTGGTTCCATGCAGTTCGGCGGCGCTGACTTCGAGGTCGGCGACCGGTTCGCCCGACTGTTGGCGCACGTTGGTATATTCGATGTCGGCCCCCATGGCGCGCAGGGCGTCGACGATGCCGGTACGCGTGGGGTTGATGCCGGCGTCGGCGATGGTAATGCGGCTGCCAGGGATGATCGATGCGGCTACCAGCAGAAAGGCCGCCGACGAGATGTCGCCGGGTACGGCGATCGTGAGCGGTTTGAGCGGGTGGCTGGGGCGCTCGCTGTGGACGGTGTTGCCGTAGACGGCGATGGGTGCGCCCATGGCGGCCAGCATGCGTTCGGTGTGGTCGCGCGCCGGGCCTGGCT
>QEUY01000893.1 GCA_003577365.1 Chloroflexota bacterium
GCCATGTAGTTCTCATACGCGCCTAGGTCAAAGTGGCCGTGCCCCGACAGGTTGAAGACAATCGTCTTGGCCTCGCCGCTCTCCTTGCAGGCCAACGCCTCCTGCATCGCCTGGCAGATGGCATGGGCCGCTTCCGGCGCGGGCAGAATGCCTTCGCTCTTGGTGAAGCTCAACGCCGCGTCGAAGATCTTCGTCTGCTTCAGCGCGACCGCCTCAATCAGCCCCGCCTCCTTGAGCGCGCTCACCTGGGCGCTCATGCCGTGATAGCGCAGCCCGCCGGCGTGGATCGGCGCAGGCACAAACGCGCTGCCCAGCGTGTGCATCTTGAGCAGCGGCGTCATCCCCGCCGTATCGCCAAAGTCATAGGCATAGACGCCGCGCGTCAGGCTGGGCGCGGCCGCGGGCTCCACTGCCACGATGCGCGCCTGCTTGCCGCCCACAATGTTCTCGCGCACAAAGGGGAATGCCAGCCCGCCGAAGTTGCTGCCGCCGCCCGCACAGGCGATCACCACGTCGGGCCAGTCCGCGCCGATCAACTCCAACTGCTTGATCGTCTCCTGGCCGATCACCGTCTGATGCAGCAGCACATGGTTGAGCACGCTGCCCAGCGCGTATTTGGTGTCATCGCGCGTCGCCGCCTCCTCCACCGCCTCGGAGATGGCGATCCCCAAGCTGCCGGGGCTGTCGGGGTGGGCCGCCAAAATGCTGCGCCCGGCGTTGGTCTGGTCGCTTGGGCTGGGGATCACGGTCGCGCCCCACGTCTGCATCAGCGCCCGGCGATAGGGCTTCTGCTGATAGCTGACCTTGACCATATAGACCTTGCATTCGATGCCAAACATCTGGCAGGCGAACGAAAGCGCACTGCCCCACTGTCCCGCGCCCGTCTCTGTGGAAAGCCGGGTGACGCCCTCCTGCTTGTTGTAATAGGCCTGCGGCACCGCGGTGTTGGGCTTGTGGCTGCCTGCCGGGCTGCCCCCCTCATACTTATAGTAGATGCGCGCCGGCGTATCCAAAGCCTGTTCCCAGCGGTGCGCCCGGTAGAGCGGCGAGGGCCGCCACAGTTTATAAATCTGCTGCACCTCATCCGGGATCTCGATATAGCGTTCGGCGCTGACCTCTTGCATGATCAACGCCATGGGAAAAAGCGGCGACAGATCGGCAGGGCCGACCGGCTGCTTGGTACCGGGGTGCAGGACCGGCGGCAACTCAACCCCCGCCGCGGGCAGGTCGGCGTTGATGTTGTACCAGTGGGTGGGCATCTCCCGTTCAGACAGGATAATCTTCGTCAGTTCGCTCATGGCTGGTCTCCTTGGCGGTTCTCGATGGCGGTTTTCGCTGGCAATTTCCCGTGGCGGAAGCCACAGTGGCAATTTCCCGTGGCGGGAGCCACAGGGATCAACGGATGAGAAAGAACGGAGCAGTTAGACCCCATTATACCAGCCTTGCCTCACCAGCCATATCTCCATACTGATTGCGTCCTATGATTGCGCCCCGCTCACTAGGGACGGGTCATGAAGAGACGAGGCGACGCCGCGGCGTCGCCTCGTCTCAATCGTGTTCAGTTTAACCTGATCGTGCACGGGTGGCATCCACTGCCCACCAGGATAAACAGTTAGCTCAAATGCTGTTTGATCTTGCCCAGCAACTGCGCCTTGGGCTGGAAGCCTACGATGCGCTCCACCGGCTCGCCGTCCTTGAAGAGCAGCAGCGTCGGAATGCTGAAGATGCCATAGGCCATGGCCGTGTTCTGGTTCTCGTCCACATCCAGCTTGCCAATCGTCAGCTTGCCATCCAGTTCGGTCGCCAGTTCTTCCAGAACCGGCGCGATCATCTTGCAGGGGCCGCACCACTCGGCCCAAAAGTCCACCAACACGGGCTTATCGGCATCGATCACCATCGTGTCAAACGTGCTGTCCGTCACCTGTACCGGCTTGCTCATCGTCTACTCCTTCAATACGTGCGATTTCAATGCGTACACTATCAATACGTAC
>QEUY01000894.1 GCA_003577365.1 Chloroflexota bacterium
GGTGGACGGGGTGACGGCGCAAGACGCCCATGTGGCGGGCTATGTGCTGGAGAAGATGAAGAGCGTGGTCGTGGTGGTCAATAAGTGGGATGCGCTGGAAAAAGATTCCCAGACCATGGTGGAATATACCAAGCGTATCCGCAGCGAGCTAAAGTTTTTGGACTATGTGCCGGTGATCTATATCAGCGCCAAGACGACGCAGCGCGTGCATACCGTGCTGCCCACCGCGCTGGAGGTGGCCGAGGCGCGTAAGCACCGCCTGGGGACAAGCGAACTCAACCACCTGATCCGCGAGGCCTATGACCGGGTCCCCGCGCCGAGCCGCGGCGGACGCCCGCTGCGCATCTTCTATGCGACGCAGGCCGAGGCCGAGCCGCCTACCTTTGTGCTCTTTGTCAATGACCCGGAGATCGTGCATTTCTCCTATGAGCGCTATCTGGAGAATCAGATCCGGGCCTATTATCCCTTTGCGGGGACGCCGGTCCGCATCCTTTTCCGCAAGCGCGGCGGCGACCGTGACAAGGCATAGCGCGGCAGCAGGAAAGGTAGGATGAGCCGGTTGCGCTTATATACCATCGAACTGACGTTGGTGGTGGTGCTGGCTGCGGCGGTGGGCTATTTCGGCTATTTGGGCTATGGGCTGTTGACGCCCAAGTTTGTGGCCGAGCCTTTTTCCGGCGAGCGCGCCTATCAATATGCCGCACGCCAGATGGAGTTTGGCGACCGCTCGGCAGGGAGCGAGAACAACATCCGCATGGGCGATTGGCTGGTGGAAGAGCTGCGTATCTTGGGCTGGGATGTGGTGATCCAGCCGTTCAGTGCGCCCGACGGGACCCCGGCGCGCAACATCATCGCCATCCGCAGCGCCAGCCCGGCCCCCCCGCAGTCGGCCATTTTGATGACCCATTACGACACGCGGCTCTTCGCCGACCGCGACCCCGACCCTGCCAACCAGATTCAGCCCGCGCCGGGCGCCAACGCCGGCGCGTCGGGGACGGCGGTGCTGTTGGAGCTGGCGCGCACGCTGGACGCAGATGCCACGGGGCACACGGTCTGTTTAGTCTTTTTGGACGGCGAGGAGAACGGCGGGCTGACCGGTTGGGAGGACGCCGCAGGCAGCGCGCAGTTTGTCCAGCGGTTGGAGAACGATCTGCCCCGCTGCCGGTCGCCGCGCTTGGCCGTCTATCTCGACCTGGTGGGCAGCGGCAGCCAGCGCTTCTATGCCGAGAGTACCGGGGCCACTGCCTTGACCACGGCGATCTGGAAGGTCGCCGCCGAGCTGGGCTATGGCGGCGTCTTTATCGACGAGCCGACCTGGTCCGCGACCGATGCCCACAGCCGTTTCAGCGCGCTGGGGGTCCCGGCCATCACCCTGGCGGACTATGCCTATCCCTATCGCGATACGCTGGCCGATGTCATGGAGCAGTTGGACGCCGGCAGCCTGGGCCGCGTGGGGGTCACGCTCAAGACCTGGCTGGAGCGCGGCGCGCCTTTTTAGGGCCGGTTCGGGCTAGGCTGTGTGTGCGAACTAGTCATAGCGAAGTTCGAGCAGCCACCAGCGCCCGGCTTGGCGGACAAAACGCCAGCGGTCGCCGTTGCGGATGAGTGTGGCCTGGTCGCCCGCTAGCTCGACGGTGGCTGTCTGCAGGTCGCCTGCGGCCAGGCGCGGCGGCGGGTTGGGGAAGACGGCCAGCCGGTAGCGATCCAGGATGGCGGCGCGGCCCGCCCAGACATAGTCGTCGGCGGGGTCGGGCGTGCTGCGCCCGTCGACGATGCGGGCGTCTGCGGCCCAGAGTTGGGCCAGGGTGTCCAGGTCGCCGGTCGCCGCAGCGTGGCGCTCGGCGATGACCAGGGCCGGAAGCGATTGACTGGCGGGTGCGGCGACAAAGGCGGGGACCGGGGCTGTCGGGGCCGGCGTGGGCAGGGCGCGCGGCGGCGCGCCGCACCCCGCCAGCCACAGGCCGCCCAGGAAGCAGATCGCCGGCAGC
>QEUY01000895.1 GCA_003577365.1 Chloroflexota bacterium
CATCACGTTTCACTCCTCTCGCTCGACCAGCCGCAGCAGATCCGCCTCGCTCAGGATGGGCACACCCAGTTCCTGCGCCTTGGTGAACTTGCTGCCGGCGTTTTCACCCACCACCAGGTAATTGGTTTTGGCGCTGACGCTGCTGGTCACTTTGCCACCTTGCGCCTTGATCAACTCGTGGGCTTCGTCGCGGCTCAACGTCGGCAGCGTGCCGGTGACGACAAAGGTAAGCCCGGCCAGGGAGAGCGTCGCTGTGGGCCGTTCCTTGCGCTCCTCGGCCACACGTACGCCGGCTTCAGCAAACTCGTGGATCAGCTTGCGATTGGGTTCGAGCGAAAAATAGCGGACGACGCTTTCGGCAATGCGCGGGCCAATGCCGTCGATAGCGCTCAACTGCTTGACCGAAGCATTCATCAATTCTTCCAGGCTGCTGTAATGCTGCATCAACTGTTCGGCGATGACGCTGCCCACATAACGGATACCCAGGGCAGTGAGCAGGCGATGGACGGGGCGTTGCTTGCTCGCTTCGATCCCGGCGCGCAGGTTTTCGATGCGGCGCTCTTTGTAGCCTTCGAGTTTTGCGATTTCATCCCAGGGCAGATAGTAGATGTCGGCCAGGTCTTTGATAAACCCTTTCCCGACAAAGAGTTCAGCCTGTTTGTAGCCAAAACTCTCGATGTCCATCGCCCCACGCGAAACAAAGTACTCAACCGCACGCACCAGTTGGGCAGGGCAGGCGTTATTGACACAATAGGTGGCCGCCTCGCCCGGCGGGCGCATAAGAGGCTGGCCGCACGCGGGACAGGTCGTTGGCATCTCCCACGGGTGCTCGTCGCCGGTGCGCAACTCGACGACAGGCCGCAACACTTTGGG
This sequence comes from Chloroflexota bacterium, assembly GCA_003577365.1. Lineage (GTDB taxonomy): Bacteria > Chloroflexota > Anaerolineae > Caldilineales > Caldilineaceae > QEUY01. The sequence goes on from QEUY01000895.1 coordinate 874, forward strand.
GATCACCTCGCCGGCGCGCTTGACCACCACCTTGTCGCCAATGCGGATATCCAGGTCGCGTACATAGTCTTCGTTGTGGAGCGTCGCCGCCCGCACGACGACTCCCGTAATCTGCACCGGTTCGAGCACGGCGTTGGGTGTCACCACACCGGTGCGCCCCACATTGAGGACGATATCGAGCAGTGTCGTCACCGCTTCCTCGCCGGCATATTTGTAGGCGACGGCCCAGCGCGGGTCCTTGCCGACAAAGCCCAGTTGCTCTTGCAGCGCCAGCGAATCGACCTTTACCACGGCGCCGTCCACTTCATACGGAAGACTCTGCCGGCGGGCGCCAAAATTGGCCAGATAGGCGACCAACTCTTCAAACTCGTCATCGGTGTAGCGGCGAATCTCAGGGGAAACCGGCAGGCCAAGCTCCTTCAAATAATCGAGGGTCGCCCAGTGGCTTTCCAGCGGACGCGGCGCGCCCTCGACCACCAGCGCCTGATAGACCCAGAGTTTGACCGGCCGCGCCGCGGTGATGGCACTGTCCAACTGGCGTAGGCTGCCCGAGGCAAAGTTGCGCGGGTTGGCGTAGGTGCGCTCGCCCTGCTCTTCTTGTCGTCGATTAAACGCCTCGAAATCGGCCTTATCGACGTAGGCTTCCCCTCGCAGAACCAACTGCTCTGGCGCGGCCAGATCGGTCGCACCATTCTGGTCGCGCACGGGGATCTGCAACGGCAGCCGGCGGACAGTGCGCAGGTTGGGGGTAATATCCTCGCCAAATAGACCGTCGCCGCGGGTAGCGCCCAGCACAAAGCGCCCCTGCTCATAGTGGAGCACCACCGTCAACCCGTCGAACTTGGGTTCGACCACATAGGCCAGTTGGGAGCGCTGGTCCGCCGACAGCAGCCGCTTGATCCGGTCGCGCCAGGCGCGCAGGTCGGCCTCGCTAAAGGCGTTGCCCAGGCTGAGGATCGGCACCGGGTGTTGCACCCGGACAAAACGGTCGGAGACGACGCCTCCCACGCGTACGGTTGGGCTGTCAGGCGTGCGCAATCCGGGGTGGGCTTCTTCGAGCGCCTGTAGTTCCTGGAAGAGCGCATCGAACTCCTGGTCGCTGATGACCGGG
>QEUY01000896.1 GCA_003577365.1 Chloroflexota bacterium
AGCGCAATTGAAGATCGGCTACTTTGGCGCCAGCACCGGCGCCGCGGCCGCGCTCATCGCCGCCACCCAACGGCCAGAGGTCGTCGGGGCGGTGGTCTCACGCGGTGGCCGCCCTGACCTGGCGCTGCCGGTTCTGCCGCAGGTCAAAGCGCCGACCCTCCTGATCGTCGGCGGCAACGACCAGCCGGTGATCCGCATGAACGAACAGGCGCTGGCGCAACTGCGCACCGAGGCAAAACTAGAGATCGTGCCCGGCGCCAGCCATCTCTTTGAAGAGCCCGGGACGCTCGAAACCGCGGCCCGGCTGGCGTGCGAATGGTTCCAACACCATCTCACAGCAGAGAAAGCAACGGCGTGAGAGGATCGCCATGCCAAACATCACGATTGAAGCATTGCAACAAATACCGGTCGGCGAGCAGCGAGTGGAGCTGGTCGAGCGCAAAGGGGCCGGCCATCCCGATTCGATCTGCGATGCGATTGTGGAACAGGTATCGGTGGCGCTGTGCCAGGAGTACCTGGCCGCGTTTGGCCGTGTTCTGCATCACAACATCGACAAGGGGCTGTTGGTTGCGGGCATCACACAGCCGCGCTTGGGTGGGGGAGCAGTGCTACAACCGATGCGCCTGATCTTGGGTGATCGCGCCACCAGCGAGTACAAAGGCAAACGCATCGACGTGGAGGCCGTTGCCGAAACCAGTGCGCGTGATTGGTTGCGTCAGCACCTGCGTTTTGTCGACCCTGCGCAGCATCTCATCTTCCAAAATGAACTGAAACAGGGTTCCCCGGAACTGACCGACCTCTTTGAACGCGAGGTGATCGGCGCCAACGACACCTCTGCGGCTGTGGGCTATGCGCCGTTGACCGAGACGGAACAGTTGGTGCTGGCAGCGGAACGCTACTTGAACTCGCCAGCGTGCAAAGACCAGTTTCCGGAGGCAGGCGAAGATGTGAAGGTGATGGGGTATCGCCGCGACCGTGAACTGACGTTGACAGTAGCGCTGGCCTTTGTCGATCGCTTTGTCCCCGATGCCAACACTTACTTTGCCCGCAAACAAGCCATCCGTGAAGCATTGGAGGCCCATCTGCACCCTCAACTGCGTGGCATCGACCGGCTCGTCCTCTACATCAACACCCTTGACGACCCTGCACGTGGCGAAGCAGGCATGTACCTGACCGTCCTAGGGACATCGGCGGAGGGAGGCGATTGCGGACAGGTGGGGCGAGGCAATAAGGTCAACGGCGTCATCGCCCTCAACCGGCCTATGGGCACCGAGGCAGCAGCCGGCAAGAACCCGGTCAGCCATGTGGGCAAGATTTACACCCTGCTCACCCACCAGATCGCCGGCGAAATTTATGGCAATGTTCCTGGATTACGCGAGGTCTATGTCTGGCTATGCAGCCAGATCGGCCAGCCGATTGACCGGCTGCTGGTGGCGTCGGCGCAGTTGATCCTGCAACCGGGCGTCCAGTTGGCCGAGGTGGCGCCGGCGGTCAATGCCATCGTCGAACAGCGGCTGGCCACCATCGGCGAGTTCACCAAACGCCTGGCGCGCGGTGAGCTCGCCGTTTGGTGATCGATTGGAAATAGCAAGGTCGTACAAGCATTGCGCCCCGAATCCCCTGTGCGCCTTGATATGCCGTCATTGGCGAGGAACGCTACATACCCCTGGCCAGATAACCAGGCGAAGGACTCGTCAAAACGCCAGTTTGCCTGCTCGTCAAACGGCTGTCGTTTCTAGCCGATGTGCGCGGTATACTAAAGATGCAATTGTGATAAATTGCACGAAATGATCGAGGCTCGCCATGAACACGGCGTCCCGACCGCGCTTGCCCAAGATCGAGGAGGACAGACCCCAGCAGATTGTCATCAAAACCGTCACCACTAACGGCGGCAGCGAGAAAAAAGGGGCGCGTCCTCACCGACGCCTGTCCGCCCAGGTGCAACGGCGGACAGGAAGTGTATACGTATCCAGGCCTGAGGGG
>QEUY01000897.1 GCA_003577365.1 Chloroflexota bacterium
GGGGTCTTGGGCGTGCTGCCCGGGCTGGTCGGGTCGATCCAGGCGGTCGAGGCGATCAAGCTGATCTTGGGCATCGGCGAGCCGCTGGTGGGCCGCCTGCTGATGATCGACACGCTGGATATGAGCTTCCGCACGCTCAAGGTGCGCAAGGACCCGGCCTGCCCTGTCTGCGGCGAGCATCCGACCGTGACGGAATTGATCGACTACGAGCAGTTCTGCGGTCTGCCTGCGCGCAGCAACATGGGCCAGGCGCAGCCGCATGAGCACGAGTTGGTGGCGGCCTAGCCACGGTTGAACCACTGTGATGGTACAGGATCGCCGGCGGGCTGTGGCAGGCCGAGGCGACATCAGGCGTGTATAGCGCCCGCCGTCGATCCATGCTATGGAGGGACAAATGAGTCTGCAACAACCGGTAGCCGGTCACTCCCCCTATGTCCCGCTTGTCCCGCCTGCGCCGCGCACGCGCGTGCGCCCGTTGGCCCTGCCCCAGACCGGGGGCATCTTGGCGCATGTGGGCAACACGCCGCTATTGGATTTGAGCGGCTTTGCGCGGCAGTTTGGCGTGTCGCCGCGCGTCGGCGTCTATGCCAAGGCCGAATGGTTCAACCCCAGCGGCTCGGTCAAGGCGCGCGCCGCGCTGCGCATCGTGCAAGACGCCGAGCGTACCGGCCAGTTGGGGGCGGACAAAGTGTTGATCGACAGCAGTTCCGGCAATACGGGCATCGCCTTTGCCTTGATCGGCGCGGTCAAGGGCTATGAGGTGCATCTGGTCATGCCCGGCAATGTCAGCCAGGAGCGCAAGGCGCTGGTGCGCGCCTATGGGGCACGGCTGATCGAGTCGGACCCGCTGGAAGGCTCGGACGGCGCGATCCGCCTGGTGCGCGAACTGGTCGCCGCCCACCCAGAGCGCTACTTCTATGCCAATCAGTACAACAACCCGGCCAACTGGCAGGCGCACTATGAGACCACCGGCCCCGAGATCTGGCAGCAGAGCCGCGGCATGGTGACCCATTTTGTGGCCGGGCTGGGCACAACCGGCACCTTTGTCGGCGCCGGTCGCTATCTCAAGAGCCGCAACCCGGCCATCCGGCTGGTGGCGCTGCAGCCCGAAGATGAACTGTCGGTGATCGAAGGGCTGAAGTATTTGCCCACGGCCATCTTGCCCGGCATCTATGACCCCAACCTGGCCGACCGGCAACTCGGCATCGACGCCGAGGAGACCTGGCGCATGACCCGGTGGTTGGCCCAGGAAGCGGGGCTGTTTGTGGGCGTCAGTTCGGGCGCGGCGATGGCGGGCGCGATCCAGGTGGCGTCTGAACTGGACGATGGCGTGGTCGTTACCCTCCTGCCCGACGACGGCAGCAAATATGTCAGCCTAGGGATCTTTGATCGCTCATGAACACATCCATGAACACGACGACTACACCCAAATCGATGACAGTCAAATCGGCTGCGCCTGCGCCCACGTATGTGGACCAAAGCGCGCTGCGTGTCAACCAAGCCTGCATCATCACGCTGCTGCTGGTCGCCTTTTTGTTGGACCAGATATGGCTGGTCGCCTTCGTGGCGCTGGTGATGCTGGTCGGGACGGTCTGGCCGCGCGCCGGGCTGTTCAAGCTGTTCTATCAGCGCGTCCTGCGCCCTGCCGGGGTCGTGCGCCCGCAGGTAGAGCCGGATGCGCCGCAGCCCCATCTTTTTGCCCAGGGCCTGGGCGGGCTGGTCTTGCTCGGCGCGCTGGCTGCGCTGGGAACGGGGGCGACCGTCGCCGGCTGGCTGCTGGTGGGGGTGGTCGTCGTCCTGGCCATGGTCAACCTGTTTCTGGGCTTCTGCCTGGGCTGTTTTGTCTACTACCAACTGGCGCGCCGCGGTCTACGGCTGGATCTGCCTGTTTGGCGGCAGTCATAAGAGAGAGGGATTCACTGCAAAGTCGCGAAGGGCGCAAAGCCCAGAGGAAGGAAGCAAGCGGAATCGCAGGGGTGGTA
>QEUY01000898.1 GCA_003577365.1 Chloroflexota bacterium
TCAATTGGGGGTGGACGGCGAACGCGAAGAGATGCACTAGACCGCGGCAGCCTATTCTCTACACGCGGTCTTCGCACAGGGTGATATGATTATATGCCGTGAAGCGGCTGCTGTACAGCGCGAATTTTGCAGCTTATTCCACCACCTGCACCGGATGCTCGACGACCTCGACCACGCGGCCCTCTAGTTCGCCGGGGTTCTCTTCGCCGGCCAGCATCACGACATAGAAGGGCGGCGAGGCCACGCCCGCTACGCTTTCCAGGATATCCGGCACGCGCGCGCCCGCCGCTTGGTAATAGGCAAAGAGCCGCGGGCGCGTCTCATAGACCGGCAGCGCCGCCTTGAGCGCCGGCCAGTCCATCTCCAAAAAATGGGGCGTCATGCGAAAGGCGCGGATCACCGGCGCGTCGTCGTGTTCCAGCGAACAGATAAAATAGATACACTCCGGATAGTGCGCGTTCCAGGCATCGGTGGCCGAGGGATAGGCCACCGAGACGGGATGCGAGTGATAGATGCCCATCATCTCTTCGCCGCGGTCCTCAAACTCAAACTGGAGCAGAAGCGTCTGCGGGTCTACCTCATAGTTTTCGATGCGCTCGGCGGCGATGTTACGCCCGCGGATCGCCTCAGCCGCGGTCAGCCCTACGCCACGCAGCACGCCGCAGATCTCTTCGGGCTTGCCCTCGCGCGCATGGGCGATGATCGCCACATGGGCCGCCGCCGGCAAGGTCACAGGGTGATCAGACAACAGGGTCATGGTTCCTCATCCCATCATGGCGCATATACAGCGGAAGATACCAGACAAATCTACCGCAAAGGGCGCAAAGGGCGCAAAGTGAGCGTTTGACGGCGTGGCCTGGGGTTCGCTACAATAGGCCGCAGCCCTACTTTTCCCAGCTTGACAGCCGAATCCGCTGCACCCATCTAGGAGCCGCCCAAAGGAGGCATACCCATGGACCGACGAGAGTTCTTGCAGACGTTGGCTACCCGCACGGTAGCGGCCTCGGCGCTGGGCTTCGCTGCCGGCTGCGCGTCGCAAGAGCTGGGGGTCTCCACCCCCTCGCCCGAAGCGATCGCGCAGGATTCCTCTCTGCCGGTGCTCGACTGGCAGATGGCGACCAGTTGGCCGGTGGCCTTGGACACGATCTTCGGCAGCGTGCAGGTCTTTGTCGATCGCGTCGGCCAGTTGTCGGGCGGGAAATTCAAGATCACCCCGCGCGCGGCCGGCGAACTGGCCCCCGGCACGCAGGTCTTGGATGTGGTGTCGCAAGGCGCTGTGCCCATCGGCCACACCGCCTCTTATTACTACATCGGCAAAAGCACCGCCATCGCCTTTGGCACAACCGTCCCCTTTGGCCTCACCGCCCAGCAGCAAAGCGCCTGGCTGCGCGAAGGCGGCGGGCTGGCGCTGCTGCAAGGCATCTATGCCGAGCGTTTTAACGTGATCCAGTTCCCGGCGGGCAACACCGGCGCACAGATGGGCGGCTGGTTCCGCAAGGAGATCAACGCCGTCGCCGACCTGCAAGGGCTGAAGATGCGCATCCCCGGCCTGGGCGGGCAGGTGATGGCAAAGCTGGGCGTCACCGTCCAGGCGCTGCCGGGCAACGAGATCTTCCCGGCGCTGCAGACCGGCACGGTCGACGCCGCCGAATGGGTCGGCCCCTATGACGACGAAAAGCTGGGGCTAAATACCGTGGCCGACTACTACTACGCCCCCGGCTGGTGGGAGCCCGGCTCAGAACTGGAAATCGAGATCAACCTGGACGAGTGGAACAACTTGCCCGCCGAGTATCAAAACATCATCCAGGTGGCGGCATTTGAGGCGGGCACGCGGCTGCTCGCCAGCTATGAGGCGCGCAACGGCGCGGCGCTGCAGCGCATGGTCGACGGCGGCACCCAGGTACGCACTTACAGCGACGAGATCTTGGCCGCGGCCCAGGAAGCAACCTTTGCGCTCTACGACGAGTTCGCCGCCGCCG
>QEUY01000013.1 GCA_003577365.1 Chloroflexota bacterium
CCACGCCGCGGCGCGGCCGCTGCTGGAGATCCTGCGCGGCAGCCAGGATGAGGCGATCCGCATGGAACTGGCGCTGGCCCTGGCGCGGCTGGTGGGCGATGAACGCCATTTTGTGCAGTTGGCGCGCAGCGTGCGCGACCAGCCGGGGACGGCATCGGCGCAGGCGCTGGCGGCGGCGCGCCGGCAGTTGGCAAAGATGCAGGGCCGCAACCTTGGCGCGGATGTCGACCTATTGGCGATTGAAGATGCATTGGCGCGCGAACAACTGGACGCAGGCGCGCAGGCGTTGGGGCTGTGGCTGAGTGAAGCCGAGTGGGCGCGCTATGGGGCGGTGGGGTGTGAGGTGCTGCTGCAGGAGGCCGCCTGGCGGATGCAGCGCGGCGGCGCCAGGCGCAGAGAGTATCTGCTGCTGGCGCTGCACACGCTGGCCGTCGGGCGGGAGGATTGACGCACTCAGGCGCTATGGATAGGGGATGCCCGCCTAGATGCCGGGATACCAAGCCTGGGCATTGGCGGTATAGAGCTTGTCGAGCACGGAGGGCGACAGCCCCAGGCCGGTGGTCGTGTAGCCGCGCACAGTGACCTCGGTCGTGCCTTCGAGATAGGCGAAGTGGGTGCGGTAGGTCTCGGCCAGAGGGGCAAGGGCGGCGGCACGCTCTTCTGGCGGCAGGGCGGCGGGCGCGGTGCGCATCACGACATCGGTGCCGAAGAGGATGCGGTCCTGGTAGCGGTCGAAGAAGGCGCGCACTTTGTCTGCCGGCTGGCGTGCCAAGTTGCCCAGGCGGGCGGAGATGTCTACGGCGAAGTTGGGATAGCGGTCGAGCCGCGCCGCGACCTCGTCCACGTCATGTTCCAGGCTGCCCAGGTGCGCGCCGACCACGCGCAGCGCCGGGTGTTTTTCCATCACACGGTCGCGCGCTGCGATCAGCGCGGCATGGGAAGGAACCTCTGGCCGGTTATACATATGCCACTGTGGGTTCTGGCTGTAGTAGCTGTAATGCGGGCCGGAGGGGTCGAGCGGCTGCCAGCAGGCCAGCGGCTCGGCGATATGCAGCAGCAGCGTGCGGCCTGCCGCGGCCACAGCGTCGAAGATGGGGTCAAAGATCGGGTCGTCGATGGTCAAGTAGCTGCCGTCGGGCCGCCTTTCCTCCATGCCGATGTTTTTCCAGACCTTGCACGCCACCGCACCGGCGGCAAAATCCTCTTCTAGCCCACGGATGGCGCTGGCGGTGTAGGTGGGGTCGTCGAAGCGGGGCAGGTCGATGCTGGTGCACCAGGCAAAGCGCGTTGGGTGTGCGCGCGCCAGGCTGCGATAGCGTTCGGCCTGGTTGCGCCAGGGGTCATCCGGCCCATGGACAAAGCTGATGTTGAGCAGTTTCAGGTCGAATTCGGCCAGCAGGGCGAGGAATTCGGGGCTGTCATCGCCATAGTGGATATGGGCGTCGATCACGGCAGGCTCCTTCAGGCTCAGGGATGGCAGGGTTACGCGCGGCAGATGGCCGCGGGGGCAGAGCCGATATTTATCGGCCAATATTCACGGGGTCAATATTGAAGGTCCACTTCGTCGCGCGGCTGGGGGACGAGGATGTCATCGCGCCAGCGTTTGCGGAAGGAGGGGCGCACGAGTGCTTCGGGTGATTGCAGCGTAAGGCCGCCGTCCGCCGTGAGCACGATGCCGGTGACAAACGAGGCTTCGTCCGAAGCGAGGAAGAGGGCGACGTTGGCGATCTCCTCCGGCGTGCCGTAGCGGCCCAAGGGATAGCAGTCGCGGGAGAGCGCGTCCTCCAGCGGGTCGCGGGCGATACGCTCGCGCTCGCGTTCGCCGACGATCTGGCCGGGGGCAATGGCGTTGCAGCGAATGCCGTCGCGGCCATAGTCCAGGGCGATGCTGCGTGTGAGGGCGTTCAGCCCGCCCTTGGCCGCGCCGTAGAGGCCAAAGAGCGGGTTGGTAATCGTGGCGTTGACGGTGGAGATGAAGACGATCGAGCCGCCGCCCTGCTGCTGCATGTGGGGGATGCAGTGTTTGGCCCCCAGCCACGGCCCGCCCAGGGTGACGGCCAGCCCGCGGTCCCATTCCTCCTGGGTGAACTCGACGGCGCGTTTGAGAAAGCTCTGGGCGGCGTTGTGGACGAGGATGTCGATCTTGCCGAATTCGGTCAAGGCCGCGGCGGTCATCGCTTCCCAGGCCGCAGCGTTGGCGACATCGCCCATGACTGTGGCGACGCGACCACCGGCGGCGCGGATATTGGCCGCAGTCTCATCCAGTTTTTCGGCGCGGCTGCGCGTATTGATGACGAGATGCGCGCCTTCTTGAGCAAAGCGCAGCGCGGTCGCCGCGCCGATGCCGCCCCAGGCCGCGCCTGCCACAATGGCTACCTTGTCTTTGAGTCGCATGGATTCCTCCGTGGGTGCAGTTGGTTGATGCGAAGTTGATGCGAATGAGTATAGTCGCCGTGCGGTGAATGCTCAATTTGGCACATTGGGATGAACCACAAGGATGAACCGCAAGGTACGCAAAGAAGACAATGGAGACAAAGAATAGGGGAGAGACAGAGTAAGGAAGAGGCAGAGTCCGGAGGAAGGCGGCAGGCAGTTTGACAGGCGGCACCCCCTGGGGTAGAGTGCAGAGCATCGACCTGCTAGTCCGGGCCTCCCTGATCCACGATGATACCTGCCGTGCCGTCGATGTCACGCCGAGCGGTGTGCTATGTCTCAAGCTGAGTCCCCACCTGAGATCATCTTGCGCCTTAACCCTCCGGTCGATAACCAGGCGCTCGACGACCTGTTTGCCGTATCGTGGCCGCGCCATCGCCCCTACGATTTTGGGCGCGAACTCGAGCACGCACTCTGCTATGTCTGCGCCTATGCGGGCGAGCGTTTGGTCGGCTATGTCAGGGTGGCGTGGGACGGCGGCGTGCATGGCTTTCTGCTGGAGCCGACGGTGCATCCGGCCTATCGCCGCCGCGGCATCGGCATGGCGTTGGTGGCCGAGGCACGGCGACAGGCGGTCGCGCATGATCTAGAGTGGCTGCATGTCGACTATGAGGCGGAGTTGGACCACTTCTACAAAGCGTGCGGTTTTGTGCCGACCCTGGCCGGTTTGATCCGGCTGCGGGAGTGAACCCTTCGCCAACCTGATCGATCCTCAGCCGCCCTCAAGACATCCCAATCACCTACAACCGAGGAGCCTATGTCCACACGTCCCAAGATCGCTGCGATCGTGACTGAGTATCGCAAGTTTTCGCACGCGCAGCACATCGTCGACCGTTTTTTGGAGGGGTATGGCTGGGAGGGCCGCCATCATCGGCCCGCCATGGACCTGGTGTCGCTCTACGTGCATCAGACGCCGGAGAACGATTTGAGCCGTGAACGCGCCGCGCGCTTCCCCAGCATGACGATCTATCCTACCGTGGCGGATGCGCTCACGCTGGGCGAGTCCGACCTGGCGGTGGACGGGGTGCTGCTGATCGGCGAGCATGGCGATTACCCCAAGAACGCCAAGGGACAGAAGCTCTACCCGCGCTATGAACTCTTCCGCGAGATCGTGGCGGTCTATCGCACGACGGGCAAGAGCGCGCCGGTCTTCAACGACAAGCATCTCTCGTGGCGCTGGGAGTGGGCGATTGAGATGGTCGAGACGGCGCGGCAGATGGGATTTGCGCTGATGGCCGGGTCGTCGCTGCCGGTCACATGGCGTATTCCCTCGGTGGACCTGCCGTGGCAAGCCGGGGTGGAGGAAGCGGTCTGCCTAGCCTATGGCGGCGTGGACAGCTATGACTTTCATGCGCTGGAGACGCTGCAGTGTATGGTCGAGCGGCGGCGCGGCGGCGAGACCGGGGTCAAGTGGCTGCAGGCGTACCGGGGGGAGCAGTTTTGGGAGGCGCACGCCGCGGGCATCTGGTCGCGCGACCTGTTTGAGGCGGCGCTGAGCCGCAGCCATACGCTGACCCCAGCGCGCGCCGGGTTCAACAACATCTTTCCGACGCGCGACGAAATGGCCGAATTGGTCAAAGACCCGATTGCCTATGTCTATGAGCATGAGGACGGGCTGCGCTGCAGCATGATCCTGCTCAACGGGCTGATCCAGGACTTCAACTTCGCGGCGCGGCTGGCGGGGCGCGAGACGCCGTTTTCGACCCAGATGTATCTGCCGATGCCGCCGGCGCGCACGACGCTGGCGAACTTCTTTTCGCCGCTGGTCAACCATATCGAGCAGTTGTTCCTGACGGGCCGGTCGCCCTATCCGGTCGAGCGCACGCTGTTGACAACCGGCTTGGTCGAGGCGGGCGTCGACAGTTTGGACCAAGGCCAGCAGCGCATCGCGACGCCGCATTTGGCGGTGCGCTACACGCCCGACGCGGCCTCGACGTTCTGGCGCACCTAGGCGGGGCGCGGCGTCTTCGGCAAAGTTTTCCGTTCTGCACCTCTCCCATCCAGCAAGGAGTGTGGTTCATGGCTGTGCAATCTGCGCCAAAGCGGCTGGCCGTCTTGGCGACTGTCTATCGGGCGCGCTCGCACGCCCAACATTTTTGTGATCGGTTTGTCGTGGGCTATCCCTATCAAGGACGATGGCACCGGCCCAATACGGAGATCGTCTCGCTCTATGTAGACCAGCACCCGGTGAATGACCAGAGCGTGGACCGGGCGCGCGAGTTCGGGTTTGACATCTATCCGAGCGTGGCGGAGGCGCTGCGCTGCGGCGGCGACCGGCTGGCCGTCGACGCCGTGCTGATCATGGCCGAGCATGGTGACTACCCGCGCAACGAGAAGGGGCAGATCCTCTATCCGCGCTATAACTGGTTCAAGGCGTGCGTGGCGGTCTTTGAACAGGATGGGCGCGCTGTGCCGGTCTACAACGACAAGCATCTTTCTTACAGCTTTGCCAAGGCCAAGGAGATGGTAGATGACAGCCGGCGGTTGGGCTTCCCCTTTTTGGCCGGGTCGTCGCTGCCGGTGACGTGGCGGCTGCCGGACGTGGACCTGCCGCTGGGCTGCGAAATTGAGGACGCGCTGATGGTGGGCGTCGGCGGGTCGGACCCGATGGACTATCATGCGCTGGAGGCGATGCAGTGCATGGTCGAGCGGCGGCGCGGCGGCGAAAGCGGCGTGGCCGCGGTGCAGATGGTCGAGGGCGATGCGGTCTGGCAGGCGGGCGAGGACGGGCGTTGGTCCAAACGGCTGTTGGAGGCGGCGCTGTCGCGCAGCGATTCGCCCTTGGGGCTGACCGAGGTGGACGGCAGGACGCAGGACTTGCTGGGCAGCGGCGAGCTGCGGCGTCTGGTCGAGAATCCGGCGGCCTATTTCGTCGAGTATACAGACGGGCTGAAGGCCACGCTGCTGATGCTCAACGGCGCGCTGCACGATTTCTGTTTCGCCGCCCAGCTCGCGGGCCAGCCGGAGCCGGTCTCGGCGCAGTTCTTCCTGACGCCAGGCCCGAACGTGACCTATTCGGCCTGTCTGGTCTCTAAGATCGAGGAGATGATCATGAGCGGCGTCGCGCCCTATCCGGTTGAGCGCACGCTGCTGGTCAGCGGGATGTTGGAAAGCTGCCTGACCTCACGGCTGGAGGATCACCGGCGCTTGGAGACGCCGCATCTGGCGGTGCAGTACCAAGCGCCTGCCACGCCACAGTACGCACGCGAGTAAACGTATAAGGAGGAAGCACATGGAAGTTGCGCCGGGGATCCATCGCATCGAAGCGCCCCTGGGCGACCGCTTTGTCTGTGTTTACCTGCTGGTGGGGGAAGAGGCCGTGTTGGTGGTGGACAGTGGAATCGACAGTACACCGCGCGACTATATCGCCCCTTATCTGGCCAAGATCGGGGTCGAGCCGGGGCGCATCCGCTATGTGCTCACCAGCCACGCCGACTATGACCATGTGGCGGGCAACCGCTCGCTGGCCGAATTGGCCCCGCAGGCTGTGTTGATGTGCCATACGCTTGACCGTCTGCTGGTGGAGGATTTGGAGCGCATCATCCGCGAACGCTATGAGGAACTAGGGCCGGGGCACGGCTTTTATGAGCGAGAGGAAGGCAAGGCGGCCATGCGCGCCACGTCGCGCACGCTGCCGGTGGACGTTGCGCTCAGCGGCGGCGAGGAGATCCGGCTAGGGGCTGACTGGCGCGTGGCGGTGTGGCACACGCCGGGGCACAGCCGCGGCCATGTGACGGTGCATGATCCGCGCAGCCACAGCTTGATCATCTGTGACGCGGCGCTCTATTACGCCGTGCTGCGCAAGGACGGCAGCCCCGCTTTCCCGCCGACCTACCGCTATGTGGAAAGCTATCTATCCACGCTGCAGCGTCTGCAAGCCGCGGCTCCCAGGCTGCTGTTGACCAGCCACTACCCGGTCTATGCGGCGCAGGAGGCGCAGGCGTTTCTAGCCGAGAGCCGGGCGTTTGTGGAGCGGGTGGACGCGGCGCTGCTGGCCGAACTGCGCCAGGCGGCGGCGCCGCGCACCCTCCAGGAATTGGTAGCGGCCTTGGGGCCGCGCTTGGGGGAGTGGCCGGCGGAGGCAAACGCGGCGCTGTCGCAGCCGTTGATCGGGCATCTGGAGCGGTTGACAGCCTATGGCCTGCTGCAGATGCCGAACCGCTCCAGTTGGGTTATGGCGGCGTAGCCGCGCCTGCTAGGCGGTGGCGTGCCCAAATGCCGCCGCCCGCGAGCAGCGCCAGCCCAAAGACCAGCGCATATTCCAGCGCGGGGATCAAGGCGAGATCACGCCAGACCAGGAGGCCGCGTGCCGGTACAGCCGCCGCAACCGCGGCCAGATAGACGAACACTGTAGCCCATCTGCCCCAGGAGGGCAATAGGATCACGCTGTCCCCGCTACATACATGCTGCCCACGGCGAAGGTCATGAGCACAAACACAAACGACAGCGCAGTGACCAGGACGGCGCGGCGGCTCTTGCTCACGCTATCGGTGCCGGGGAACCAATAGAAGAGCGAGACAAAGCCGAGCGGCGCGAGGCCGCCGACATAGTGGATATAGAGCTGCAAGGGGCCAAGCCCTTGGTCGAGCAGCTTGACGCCGATCAGGGCCTGCACCATCAGCGCGATTTGAAAGAGGATAAAGAGCGCATGGACGCCGCGCGAGAAAGGCCATTTGCGCCATGCAGCACGGCCCGTCGCCACCAGCGCCAGCAAACCGGCAATCAGGACTAACGTGCCGGTGACCAGGTGGACGGTAGGCGAGACAAAGATCGCATCAATCATCAAACACTCCGTTCATTGTGTGGGTTCATTATGTGGCCCATGCAACAGGGTTTTGTCATAGCGGCGCGGGGGCCTGGGCCATCGAACGCCCCCGCGCCGCAACAATTGTTAGTCTGACGGGAGCGGGTTGCGGCGCGATGAAGGTTGTATGAAGGTTTGATGACGAAATCGCGATGACGAAATCGCGATGACGAAATCGCCAATGACAGACCATCGGCGCGGGGGCCTCGGCGCACAGACTTTCGGCGTACAAGCTATCGGCGGTATACTGGGCTTTATGCAACAGCGAATCCTAGTGGTGGACGACGAAGCGGCGGTGCGGACTGCGGTTCAGGCCTATTTGGAGCGCGAAGGCTACATAGTGCAGACGGCAGCCGACGGGCCGGCGGCGCTGGCCGCGGCGCGCCCGTTCCGCCCGGAGTTAGTGATCCTCGACATTATGCTGCCGCAGTTGGACGGCTTGGCGGTGCTGCGCGATCTGCGCCGCGATTCAGAAGTCTATGTGCTGATGCTCACAGCCAAGGCGGGCGAAATTGACAAGGTCGTCGGGCTGGAGATGGGCGCGGACGACTATTTGACCAAGCCATTCAGCCCGCGTGAACTGGTTTCGCGTGCCAAGGCGATCTTGCGCCGCGGGCGAGGTGCGCCCGCAGGGGACGCACCATTGACCTTTGGCCGTCTGCGTATCGAGCCGGACGCGAGGCGGGTTTGGAAGGCGGAGACAGAGATCGAGTTGACGCCGATCGAATATGATCTGCTGTATGTCCTGGCGCGCCATGCAGGGGTGGTGTTGAGCCGCAGCCAACTGATCGAGCAGGTGTGGGGCTATGACTATTTTGGCGATGAGCGGGTGATCGACGTGCATATGCGGCGCATCCGGCGCAAGATCGAGGACGATGCCGATAACCCTGCGCTGATCGTGACTGTGCGCGGTGCGGGCTATCGTTTTGATGGGGAGGCTGGATGAGGGGGCTGCTCACGTTTTATCGCCGGATTGAGTGGCTGCATCTCTTTTCGTATGTGGTCATCATCTTGGTGGAACTGCTGATCTTGCGCAGCATCGGCGGTACGCCCGAAGCCAATGTGATCCGTTATGTGGTCTTTGTCGGCGTGGTGTTGGGCAGCCTGCTCTTGATCCGCCAGCAGATCATCCAGCCGATCCAGGCGATGCAACAGGCGAGCCTGCACATTGCGGCAGGCAACTATCACGAGCGGCTGCCGCACTATAACAACGTCGAATTGAACGAACTGGCGCAGGCGTTTAACCAGATGGCGGCCACGATCGCGGCCACGGAACAGCGGCGCGTGGAGCTGATCGGCAATGTGGCGCATGAGCTGCGCACGCCGCTCACCAACATCCGCGCTACGATGGAGGGGCTGGTAGACGGGGTGCTGCAGCCGGACCAGGGGACCTTTCTCAGCGTGCAGCATGAGGTGAGCCGGCTGCAGCGGCTGGTCTTCCAGTTGGAGGAGCTTTCGCTGGCCGAGAGCGGCCAAGTGCCGCTGAGAAAACAGCGGGTAGACCTGCGCTTGTTGATCCGGGAGGTGGGGGGACGTTTGGCGGCGCAGTATGAGGATAAGGGCGTGCAACTGGTCTATGACTTTGCGCCGGATCTGCCGATGCTGCAGGTGGACCCAGATCGCATCACGCAGGTGCTGATCAATCTGTTGGGCAATGCGCTGCAGGCGACGCCCCCGGAAGGCGAGGTACATGTCCGGGTGGAGCATGAAGGGTCAGACGTCATAGTACGCATCCGCGACACCGGGATCGGCATCCCGCCGGAGGAGTTGACGCGCATCTTTGAGCGATTTTACCGGGTCGATAAGTCGCGCGCACGCAGCAGCGGGGGCTATGGGATCGGGCTGACGATCGCCCGCCACTTTGCCCTGGCGCATGGCGGCAGGCTGTGGGCTGAGAGCCAAGGGCTGGGCCACGGCGCGACTTTGATCCTGGCGCTTCCGCTCTAGGCTCCAGCGCGTGCCTGGATGCTGCCGCTCTGGGGGGAGTGCGCGAGCGGGCAAAGCCCCAGTTGCGGCGCTCTTTGCGTCTGATCGGCAGATCGGGTAGTATGGACGGCTGGTAAACCTGAACGCTTCTAGCGAGGGGCAGCACAACTTTGGGACAGCGCTATCGCCCGCGTGGCTCAGAGGGCGTACTATCGACCGAACCGGTCTCTAGGCGGCTGCGATTCCGGCCAACGGCTTGGGTCTTGGTGGTGGCCACGGCGGCGTGGACAACTGCCGGGTGTAGCCTGTTTGGGGGGGAGCAGCCCACGCGCACCCCGGTGCCGACCTTTACGCCGACGCCGGTGGGGGTGGCGGTGGATGCGCCGCCGACAAATACGCCTGCACCGCAGCAGAACTTGACCCCGGTGGTCACGATCGAGCCACCCACCCCGACCGAGACGCCCACCCCGCTGCCGCCGACGGCGACCGCAACCGCTACGCCGCAGCCGACGCAAACTTCGACCCCCACAGCCAGCCCAGAGCCGACCGCCACGCCGACACCCAGCCCCACGCCGAGCTATGTGTTTGAACTGGAAGAGGCGGACAAGTATCCCACCGAGTCGCTGGCGCCGAATGTGGTGCGCGTCTTTTTATACGTCTATTCCGACCAGGCGTTTGCCCTAGAAGGGTACTCGCTGCGGGTGACGCATAATGGCGCGGATCTGCCGGTGGACCAGGTGTCGAGCGGCGGGCTGCCCGACGTGACGCGCACCGAACCGGGGCCCTATTCGCGCTTTACGAATATGAATGTGATCTTTGTGGAGGCGCAGGCCGGCAGTTGGGTGGTGCAGTTGGTGGATGCCGGAGGCACGCCGGTGGGGCCGCCTGCGGAGTTTGAGTTGACGGCGGACGAGGAAACGCGCGAGCTGTATGTGCGCTATCGGCAGCAGTAGGCGTGCGCCCCAGGGGGCGCAGGCAAACGAAAGGGCGGAGGCGGACCCCAGGTCTACCTCCGCCCTTTTATTGTTGGGCGCCCTTTTATTGTTGGGCACTCTTGTGTTGCAGAGGCCGGAATTCGTCTATTGCCAGACGAGCCGCCAGGAGTTGTCGGCGTCGGGTTCAAAGCGCAGCCAGAGCGTCAGCGATTGATCTGCCTCGATATGCAGCGAGGCGTTGCCGGAAAGCCCACTCCACGGGCTGCTGGCGCTGAAATCGACCTGGCCGGGGAAGACGACGATGGCAACGGATTCGCCTGGCGCAAGGTCGAACTCGCTCGGCCCTTCGTTGGGGCGATAGCGCTGGTCGAGGGTGAAGCGCATCTCATGCTGGAATCCGTTGTTCACAAGCAGGAGCGCCTGTCCAGCCGGGACGACAGGCTGGTCGGGTGCAGCCGGCGTGGCCTCCGCGGCTGCGTCGGGCGCAGTCTCGACCGTCTGTGAATCGGGGCTAGACGCATCGACCGCGGGCGGTTCAGCGACCGGCGCCGGTTCGGGGGTGGGCGGGGGCGCCGGGGCCTCGACGATGGGCAGCCCCATGAGGTCGCCGTCGCAGGTGATGAAACTGGGGCTGGCGGTGATCCAGCCGTTGCCGGCCACTGCCGGGATCACGGTGAGCCACTCGCCATCCACGCTGCGGCCATTGACGACCACGCTGGCCGGTTGATCGCCGCTGCGGACTTTGTCGATGATCTCGTAGTACAGCCCTGGGCCGCTGCGGACGTTGAGCGTGGGGACCAAGAGACGGCAGGTCAACTGGCCCGCCAGCGGCGCGGGGGCCGCGGTCTCCGCGGGCGCAGCGGCCTGGCTCTGCCCCGCGGCGGTGGCCTCTGGCGTGGGCGTGACCTCGACGCCGGCGACGATGGGGCGCAGGTCCAAGGTCGTGATCTGGCTGTTTGGCTCGGCGCCCGCAGTGTTGACCGCGACCATGGCGTAGTAGATGCCGGCGTCGAGCGTTTTGGGCGCCCATTCGCAGACAGTTTGGCCGGACAGCGTGAGGCAACTGCGCACATAGAGAATGGCGGGGACGCCCGACGCTACCGGGAATTCGCGCACTGTCGTCGGCGCGATGTCAAAGGTTTCGTTTTTATACACGACCTGCTCGGTCTGGCCGGAGCGGTTCTGGACCCAGACCTGGTCGGTCGGGGGAGTGCCCGCTTGGCGCAGGAGGAGGCGCGCCTGGACGACCGGGTCGGGTGCGTTGTAGATCTCGTAGAAGCCGTCGAGGGTGATCAGATAGGGGTCCCAGAAGCAGGTTGCCTGATTTTCGGGCGCGGCGGCATCGCAGTTGTAGAGGTTCAGGACGCTGCTGGCGCGCGGCAACTCCAGACCGAGCGACCGGCCCGCGGCCAGATCGTAGGTAACCCCCTCGACAAAAAAGCGCGCGTTGTTGTCGCTGCGGTTGGCGATGATCGTGCCTTCCAGTGGCCCCGCGGCCTGCTCCGTTGCCGTCACCGGCGCGCCGGCGCTCACGGTGATCGCGGCGCCCGCCGTCGGGGCGGCGGTTGTGGTGATGCTGGCCGTGGCGGCGGACGAGGTCACCGTGGGCGCCGGGAGCAAGGTTGGAACCGAGGTCGCGGTCGGCAGTGGGGGCGGCGTTTGTGTCGGCTGGGGGGGGACGGTCGGCGTCGCAGTGGCCGCGGCGCTGGCCGGCGTGCCGAGCTGCCCGATCTGGGCCAATTCGCCGGCCAGGAGGCCGGTGCTTGCACGATCTTCGGGTGCGGCGTAGGCCGGCGGGGCGGCGATGGCGGCTGCGAGAACCGTGACGAAGATCAATATCAAGATACGAAACAATCGATCCATGAAATTACCATCCTAGAATACTGCGGCGTGCGGTCGCCCTCAGGGGTGGGCTGCGCGCCGAGTACTGTTGTGAGCGACCCTGGAGCCTGATATCATGCACCAATATCATGTACCAAGGAGCAACCTGTGGCCGGTGCAAGGCCATGGTAACTGGACCGCGACCTTGCAGATACTCTATGCACGGCCACCACAGGCGATCTTACACCACAACCGGTGTAGATGCTAACTTGATTCACCTACTTCCGGAGTACGTTTCGACTACGGATGTCGAGTGACCAACGATCATACGTTGCGAGATGTTCCAAGGGTGCGCTTGCGGTCAGCGCTGCCGGAATTTGCCAGGGCAAATTGGCACGGACAAAGCACAAAACAAAGACGCAGCGGGCGTCCACTGCGTCTCGTAGCTGCTAGGTTAGGGTCGAGCGCTTACTTGGCTTCGCGGTAGATCACATGCCGGCGCACAACCGGGTCATATTTCTTGAGTTCAAGCCGGCCAGAATCGTTGCGGCGATTCTTTTCGGTCAAATACATGTGCGAGCTTTCTGTGCTGCGCATCTTGATCAAGACACGCGGTCCCTTTTTGGCCATTTTTCATCTCCTTGCCAGACGGTACAATCGCCATTTTTGTGCATTATAGTGCATGTGTTCTGTAAACCCAAATGCGGGAGGGGGCAGAATACTCTCAGGCCGAGATGCAGGTGGGCGAGAGCGCATCAGACAAAGTACTTGCCCACGAGCAAGTGGAGCCGCTCCACCACGGACGCGGGAACCGCGGCGCGGTTGGTGATGATGGCGTCTTGTAGGGCGTGGGCCTGGGGCGACGGCCCTGCCTGGGCTAAGGCGGCGATGGCGTTGACCACGGCTTGCTTGGCGATCTCGGCATTGCGGTGCAGCATACGCACCACAGCATCCACGGTGACGGCCTCTTCGCTGGTGTGCCAGACGTCGTAGTCGGTGACATGCGCCATCACGGCATAGCTCATTTCCGCCTCACGCGCCAGTTGGGCCTCCGGCGTGGTGGTCATGCCGATGATGTCCATGCCCCAACTGCGGAAGACTTTGCTCTCGGCTTTGGTGGAAAAGCGCGGGCCTTCGATGGTGACAAAGCTGCCGCCTTGATGGACGCTGGCTCCGGTGGCGAGCGCCGCTTCGTAGCAGATGCGGCTGAGTTCAGGACAGAAAGGGTCGGCCAGGCCGATGTGGACGACGAGACCGGCTGTGCCTGCGTCCGGATCGTCAAAGAACGAGAGGGCGCGGTTGACGGTGCGGTCGAAGAGCTGGTCAGGGATGACGATGTCGCCGGGGTGGATGTGCTCTTGCAGGCTGCCGCAGGCGCTGAGGCTGATCAGGTATTCGACGCCGAGCTGTTTGAAGCCGTAGATGTTGGCGCGGTGGTTGAGCCGTGTGGGGCTGATGCGGTGGCCGCGGCCATGGCGGGCCAGAAAGGCGACCCGTTGGCCGTGGAGCGTGCCGACCAGGTAGCTGTCGGAGGGCGCGCCGAAGGGCGTGGTGAGCGTGACTTCTTGGATGTCGGAGAGCGCCTCGATCTGATAGACGCCTGTGCCGCCGATGACGCCGATACGGGTAGATTCGGGCATAGGTGTAGGTCCTTCGCTGTGTATGCTTGGGGCAATCCTTAGGGCAATTGTTGTGGGGCGATGGCGCGCAGCGGCGGGTTGGCGCGATCACGGTCGGAGAGAATGGGGGTCTCGATCCCCCATGGGATCGCCAGGTCTGGGTCATTCCACGCGATCCCGTGTTCATCGCTGCCGTCGTAGTAGTTGTCGACCAGATAGAGCAAGGTCGCAGCCGTGCGCGCCAGAAAGCCATGTGCGACGCCGACCGGGATAAACAGCCCCCTGGGGTTGGCTGCGTCGAGGTCGATGGTCTCTATTTGGCCGTAGGCCGGCGACTGGCGGCGCAAGTCCGCCAAGGCCACGCGGATCGAGCCGTTGACCACCTGCCAGTAGTCGACCTGGCGGTGGTGGAAGTGCAGCCCGCGCAGAACGCCGGCGGCGCTTTCGCTGCGGTTGCTTTGGACGATCTCCCAGGAGCGTTCGGGAAACCAATCTTTGCGGAAGGTCTCCATAAACTGTCCGCGTGCGTCTGAAAAGATGCGGAACTTGGCGAGCTTGACGCCTGGGATGATGGATGATTCGCTGATCTCAGTCATGATAGGGTTGTTGCCGGTATGGGTTGCTGGTTCACCTGGCGCAGCCGGGCGATGATGCTGCGGATGGCATCGGACTGCAGACGATAGGCGGCTCGGTTGGCGATCAGGACGGCTTGACTTTTGAGGATGGTCCGGAATTCGACCAGTCCATTGGCGCGCAGGGTGTTGCCGCTCTCGACCAAGTCCACGATGAGGTCGGCCAGCCCGACCAACGGGGCAAGCTCGACGGAGCCTTTGAGGGTGATGATTTCGGCGTTGACACCGCGTTGGCGGAAGAATTCGGCGGTGAGATTGGGGAAGCTTGTGGCGACGCGCGGCTGGCTTTCATAGCGCAGCGGGGTGTCGGGGCGCGTGCCGAGGCCGGCCAGGCTCAAGCGGCAGTAGCCGAAGGGCAGCAAGAGCGGTTCATAGACATCGCGCTTGGCCTCGCGCAGCACATCCAGGCCGCAGATGCCCAGGTCCGCCGCGCCATACTCTACATAGGTGGGGACGTCGGCGGGCTTGGCCATGATATAGCGCACGGAGCCGTCGGCGCTCTCCAGGATCAGCTTGCGCCCGGCGTCGCCGGCAGGCAGCGGGATGCCGGCGCGGCCCAGATAGTCGAGAATGTCGTCGGTCAGGCGGCCTTTGGCAAGCGCCATGACCAGGCTGCGTGCAGGGCTGGACATGGGATATCCTCTCCGCGCATGGACATCAGCGCGTGGCAATGGGCTGCGCGCCGCCCGGCTGGACCAGGGCGATGACTTGGTCGCTGGCTGCGGCGGAAATC
>QEUY01000014.1 GCA_003577365.1 Chloroflexota bacterium
CGGCGAGCACCATAGCCAGGACAAGCAGCACCGCGATCACGGCGAACTTGCTCCAAGGTGTAGGAGAGTGCATTGCGGGTTTCAAGGGTTCCTCCTGTGTACTATGTGGCAGAATCGGTCGAGCGACATGCGACCGGCAGCGGGCGCTGCCGACCGCGGCAGAAAACGACTGGGACATACCTCTGGCAATACGTAGGGGATCAGACAGGTACTTGGGCGGTACTATTCTAAACAAAGTCGCTTCCGTGCGCAAACTGCCCAAAAACCGCTGGGGGAGTCTGGCCTTTACGGCGCGGTCAGACTCCCCACCTGCATACGGCGACCAGGCTCGTGCGTCTGGAATCACGCAGCGACGCGTGCGCCTACTCGCTTGCGCGTAAGGTCAGCGACGTCATAAAGCCGCCGTCGACGCGCAGCGTGCTGCCCGTCACATAATCGGCGGCATCACTCGCCAAGTAGAGCGCCGCCTGGAAACCCGCTCGCCCGGCGTGTCGATCCAGCCGGGGTTGATCACATTGACGTTGATGCGGTAGGGCGCCAGCTCGCCGGCCATGGTGCGCACCAGGTGGTTGACCGCGGCCTTCGCCATATTATAGGCCGCCGAGTTGGGAAAGCCCAGTTCCTGATGGATCGAGCTGATCACGATGATCTTGCCCGCGCTGCGCGTGCCCTGCGGCGTCTGCTTTACCATCTGTTGGGCGGCAAACTGGCAGGTATGGAAGACGCCGAACTGGGTGACCTCCAGCGTGCGCAGCACATTTTCCCATTTGGCTTCGACCACCGGCTCGCGGATCGAAAAGGCGGCATTCGCCACCGCAATATCCAGCCGGCCAAACTGCTCGATCGCGGCGGCAAACATGCGCGCTTGGGCGGCGCGGTCGGCCACATCTGCCTGAAAGACCAGGGCGCGGCCCCCGTGGGCCTCGACATTCGCCGCGACCTGGGCGGCCTCGTCGGCATGGCTGCGATAGTTGACCACCACATCGGCCCCGGCTGCGGCCAATGCTTCGGCAATGCCGCGGCCGATCCCGCGTGACGCGCCGGTAATGAGGGCGACTCTTCCTTTTAACGGTTGTCCCTCTAGCTGTGGCACAGGTTGCTCCTTCTGCTTGCGTGGATAGGCCCGATTGGACGCACCGTCCGGCTATCCTTCGTCGGGCCGCGGCAGCCGATCTACCACCGGCGGCAGCTTGGGAAATGGTTTGTGTGGCTCCAGTTGATACCAATAGGCGGTGCTGGAGATGCGGCGGGGTGTGACATTGCGGATCCGGGCCAGTTCACCCAACGGGCTGCCTTTGAAAACGCTCATGACAAGCTTCTCCTCGATAGCTCCTCAATGGCTCTCAGATGACTTCGAGATATTCGAAGGTGGGCAGGGTCGGAAACGGCGCATGCGGCTCAAGCTGATACCAGAACGCGGTCGAGGCGATGTCATCCTGCAGCGCCAGATAGCGGCCTTTGCCCTCCAGCGGCATACGCCAGCCCAGCGCCTGGATCGTCACACGCAGATCCTGCTGGAACCGGACCGGGTCCATGATGTGCCAGCGATACAGGCCAAAGCGGGTGTTCGCCTTGTTCAGCCCATCGGGGCGGATCACCTGGGGCATCCCAGAAAAAGGCGAAGTGAACTCGCCATAGCGACCCGGCGGCTGCTCAAAACCCCATGCGCCGCCGAAATAGTCCTCGGTCCCCGTGCCGCAGATGGTGGGGAAATCCGTATCGCCGTCGATATAGAACTTGATCTCCCCTTCCCCCCACCAGAGATTGTTGTTGGCGCCCCAGGCCATATAGACGCCCACATAGTGCCCATAGCCCACCACACCATCCAAAATCGTATAGACCTGTTTATAGGGCAGCGGGTTCTGGCGGCGGAACTGGGCATGGAAATAGGCCCGGTCGTCCTCCACCTCCGTCAAAGTATAGTTGATTTGATAGAAGAAGCCCTGGATCGCGTCGGGGATCAGGTTTTCGACCGTGATCTTGGCATGGCCGCGGAAGGGCATCTCCCAGTAGCAGTTGAAGCCGCCCGCCGGGTTGACCGCCACCGGCAACGAGCGCACATCGGCTCGCTCCCCCCACCCCATACAGAAGAAATCCCCCAGCGGAACCTCCACCGACGGCATTTCTTCGCCATCCCAATAGATGCGCAACACCAAGGCGCGCCAATACTTGGGATGCACAGTAAACCACATCTGCTGGATCGCGCCGGGGCCGGTGATGTCGGCCAGCGTCACGCTGCTATGGCCCGCGACGGTGATGCAAGGCGACACCTTCCAGCCTACGCCCAACTCGCGGGCGGCGTCTTGGCCTGCGCCTTCGGTCGCCATGCCGCCCTTGCCTTTTTCACCGGTAAAATTTTCGGCGCTGATCGACCGCGTCTGTGCAGGGGAGACGCGCGACAGCGTGCCCAGGTTTAGCCCCAGACCATTATAGGGATATGCCATGATCAGTCCTCCCAAAGGGTGATGGCGAAAAGTGGTGGGCAAACAGTGGTGGGTGATCGAATGGGAATAAAGGGCCGGCCTACTGCGCGGCCGGCGCATCGACTGGCTGATAGTCGGTCAGCTTGAAACACAGCACTTCACGCTTGTCCGCCGTATGGACGCGCGGGGGGGGCGTTGTCCGGCAGATCGGCTGGGCATAGGGGCAGCGCGCCGCGAACTTGCAGCCCACATAGCCATACTCTTTGGTCTCTAGATCGGGCAGCCGCACGACCTCGCCCCATTTGACGCCGATCTTCGCCACCGAATCGAGCAGCA
This sequence comes from Chloroflexota bacterium, assembly GCA_003577365.1. Lineage (GTDB taxonomy): Bacteria > Chloroflexota > Anaerolineae > Caldilineales > Caldilineaceae > QEUY01. The sequence goes on from QEUY01000014.1 coordinate 2,760, forward strand.
GCTCCGTATACGGGTGGGCCGGTTCGCGCAAAATCTTGCTGGATGGCCCATATTCTACGATGTTGCCGCGATACATGATCGCGATCAGGTCGCTGACATAATAGGCGGTTGAAAGATCGTGCGTGATGTAAAGAATATTGACCTGAAACTCGTCGCGCAGCGCCTTGAACAGATTCACCACGTTCATACGCAGCGAGGCGTCGATCATGCTCACCGGCTCATCCGCGACCAATAGCTCTGGGTTGGGGATCATGGCGCGCGCCACCGAGACGCGCTGCAACTCACCGCCCGAAAACTGATTCGGATAACGCCCGATCACCCTCTCTGCCGAGAGACCGACATTGCGCAGCGCCCGATCGACTGCCTGATGGGCCGCATCCTTGGAGCGCACACCCAAGATGTTGTGCGCAGTCTCAAACAGATAGGTGTCCACGGTCTTGCGATAACTAAAACTCTCGAACGGGTTCTGGAAGATCGGCTGCACCCTCCGCCGGAACTCCTTCATCTGCGCCCGGCTGAGGCGGCCCGATGTGCTCACGCCGTCGATCACGATCTCACCATGGGTAGGCCGAATCAAACGCATTACCATGCGCGCCAAAGTTGTCTTGCCCGACCCGGATTCGCCCACAATGCTGAGGATATTGGGTCTGCCTTTGCTCAGGGCCAGATTGATGCGATCCACGGCGGCGAGCTTGGCCGAGCCGATCAGCCCGCCGGTGCGATAGATCTTGCTTACGTCTCTGATCTCAAGAAACATCTCACTCATGGGGTAGCAGTTCCTTCTGCGCTGGGCACGGCCATATAGCCCGGTTCCCGTTTCAGGCAGGCCACAAAATGGCCTGGCTCAAGCTCGATCAATTCCGGCAGCACTTCTCGGCAGCGTGCGTCGGCCAGGGGGCAGCGCGCCGCAAACCGGCAGCCGCTGGGCGGGTTGAGCAAGCTAGGCGGATGCCCGCTGATCCCAGTGCGTTGCGTGTCGTCGCCCAACCGCGGCAGCGAGTTGATCAACATTTCCGTATAGGGGTGTTGTGGGCGCGCAAAGAGCGTCGGAGTATCGGCGATTTCCACCACCTTCCCCGCATACATGATCACCATGCGATCGGTGATCTGGTAATGAACCCCCATGTCGTGCGAGACCATGACAAAGGTGTTCTGCAGCCGCTTCTGCAACTGGACCAACATGGTCAAGATGCCACGCTGCACGACCACATCCAGCGCAGTCGTCGGCTCATCGGCCAAAATAAAACGTGGCTGTACAAAGGTCGCCAGCGCCACAATGACACGCTGGCGCATGCCGCCGCTCAACTGGTGGGGATACATATTGAGCACATGCGCGGGCAGGTCCAACTCCTGGAGATAGGCTGCCACCTCATCAAGCAGCGCCTGCTTACCGCGGGCGCGCAACTCGTCAGACGGAAATGAATCCAAAAACTGATGTTTGATCCGTGCTACCGGGCTTAACACGCTCATCGAGGCCTGCGGGATATAGGAAAGATACTGCCACCAGTAATGGCGGAACTCTGACCCAGGGATCACGCGCTTCTGTCCTGCCTCGTCCACCTCCATTTCGATTGAGCCGCCGGCAACATACATGGGGATCTCGACATTGCCGTAGATACCTTTCATTAATGTCGATTTGCCGCAGCCCGATTCCCCCGCGATGCCGATGATCTCTCCATCGAAGATGTCGAACGAGACATCTTCGACGGCCTTCACCGTTCCCTGGACGGTGGTGTAATAGGCGCTGTAATTCCGAATACGGATCATTGACGGCCTCTTCTCGTCGCAAAATAGTCGGACCACCCGGTGGACACCAGAAACAGTCCGATAAAGAGCAGCATGATCGAGATAATGGGCGACAGAATCCACAGCCATTGCTCGAGCAGCAGCGCTTGGTGCTGCATGGCCCAATAGATCATGGTGCCCAAGGTGGCATCCTTCAGGCTGGACAGGCCGATGATCGCCAGCCCGGATTCGGCGGAGATCGCCACCAAAACGGTGTTAATGAAATTAGCCAACGCCCAGCCCAACATAAAGGGCATGATCTCCACCAGCACGATCTTGAGCGTCCCCTCGCCCGAAGCCTGGGCGACGTTGATAAATTCCCGCTCGCGCAGGCTGAGCGACATGGCGCGCGCCTGCCGTCCCGGCCAAGGCCAGTTAAAAAAGACAAGCACCGCGGCGATGATCAGCAGTGACGTGCTGCCGCTGAGCAGCGCAGACATTAAGATAAGGATCGGCAGCGAGGGCACGGCGATCACTGTGTCCATAACGGTAGTCAACACACGGTCTGTAAACCCACCTAAAAAACCGGAAATCATGCCGATCAGGACCCCAATAAACGTCGCCAGCGCCGAAACCAGCAGCCCCAACCACAGCGAGTTGCGAATTGACCAGGAGAGCAACCAAAAGATATCTTGCCCCAGGTTGTTCGTTCCCATCATATGTTGGCGGCTGGGAGGCAAGTTGCGAAAATAGGTATTCCACGCCGTGGGGTCCTCCGGCGCAAAGAACGGGACAATCAACCCCATGATCAGAAATGCGCCGACGATAATTATCCCAACGACTAAACGGGGTTTGACCAATCTCATCGTGACCTCTATCAAAGAGCATATCTATCAGAGAGCATATCTATCAGAGAGCATATCTATCAAAGAGCATATCTATCAAAGAGCGTATCGGTAGCAAAAAGCACGCCGGCCAGCATGTCGAGGACGCAGGGTCTGCGTCTATTTGTGCCGGATACGCGGGTCAATGAACGGATAGAGCAGATCCATGATCAAGGTCGCCGTGGCGACCGCGATGATAGAAATGCTGATCGTGCCAAGCATCAGATTGTAGTCGGAGCTGAGAATAGCCCGGTAGATCAACGAGCCAACGCCCGGATAGCCAAAGAGGATCTCGGTGATCAACGACCCGCCGAATACGCCGCCCACGCTCAGGCCCAGCACGGTAATCTGGGGCAAGATCGCGGCGCGCGCCACATAGTCAAACATCACCTTGCGGTCTTTGACCCCGCGAAACCGTGCATATTGGATGAAATCTTCTTCCTTGGTGTCGATGGCCATCGCTTTCATGCTGATGATCCACCAACCCAAGCCGACTGTGACGATCGACATCAACGGCAAGAACGAGTTATAGACCACGCTCTTAAACCATAGCCAGGTCCCCGGCTGGCCGCGTACCTGAAAGACAAAGGGGAAAATAGGCCAGATATAGGCAAAGAGAATGACCAGAACCAGCGCCAAGATGTAATAGGGAATAGGATAGATGATCATCGCCCCGGTTTCGATGGCCTTAGACGTGAATTTACGGTTGTAGTACCCGGCCAATAATCCAATCAGATTGCCTAAGCTCCAGCTAATGACCAACGCCGTCAGCATCAGAGCGAGCGACCATGGCAGAGACCGGGCAATCAACTCGCTGACGGGTGCGGGGTAGAAAGAAAGAGAAGGACCAAAATCCTGAGTCAGGATCACGCGCTTGAGGAACGCAGTGTACTGCTCCCAGAGCGTCCCTTCAAGGCCAAACATCTGGCTCAAGTTTTCACGCATCTTTTGCACTAGGAGGGGATCCATGGTCTGGCCTTGCGACATCAGCCGCGCCATCACGCTCTCGACCGGATTCCCCGGTATAAAACGCGGAATAAAAAAGACAATGGTAATGCCGGTCCATATCACTAGGACATAGGTAAAGAGCCGAGACAGGAGAAACTTCAGAAATTCCATGGTGTGTCACTCTCCAACCAGGGCCGGTTCGGCCACTGCGGCAATGCATATCCAGCCTGTGTGCGCCCGCGCCGGCGCAACGCTGGCGGCGCGGAGACACCACATGGGTCACCGCTGGTAACAGCAACTAGCACTGCGAAGTCCATACAAAGAAGCGGGGCAGCAAAGATTGCCATTCTAGGGCCAACGGATAAGCCACAACTCAGCAAGCCAGGACCTACCGGATAAAGCCTATCTGAGAGGATCGGCGCACAGATGCAAACGCCGCGGATGCGAGCACCCGGCATAGATACCGGCATCTTCCGCAGGGGAGCGAGTTCGCGTGCTACCCGCTTGCGAAAGATGCCGGCGGCCTATCGAATCAACTCAGCGCGACGAGCCAAAGCTATTCGACAGGCTTGATCTGCGCTACGATATACTTGAAATTGGACCACCACCACCAGGGGCCTTCATAGTAGTTGTCGGCGCTGGGGTAATTGGTCCAGTAGGTTTGGTTGACGGGCACAAACTTGGACGTGCCGAACATTGGAATCCAGTGCATCTCCAGCGCCATCTGCATCAGAAGATCCTTACTGAGTTCCACATTCTTTGGATCATCAGAGGTGATCTTCTCCAACTCGTCGAAGATCGCTGCCAGTTTATCGCTGGCATGGCGATTGGCGTTTCCAGGGGCCGGTTCACCGGTAGGCACAATATACTTCTGATGCCAGCCACTCAGGTTCGGGTAGATGTCTGGGCCAATGGCGCAGCCGGGCCAATAGGATCCGGCCTCAAAGTCGCCCGTACTTTGTGCTGTCCAGAATGTGCCGCCGGTCATCGGGCTGGCCGAAGCGTCGATGCCGAACTTGGTCCACGAGTCGGCTACCGCAAAGGCCAGACGGCCAGACTGCACCTCCCAGTCGGAGGGGGCGTTGATCGAGATCTTCCAAGGCGTGCCGTCAGGCAGCAACCATTTGCCGTTGGCATCGCGCGTGAAACCGACCTCCTCGAGCAGTTTGGCGGCCTCCTCGACATCATACTTCCACCAGCCCACGCCAAAGAGATCAATCAGTGCCGCTTCGTCGGTAGGCAGGTCACCGCCCACTCCCTGCTCGTTGAAGATCTGGGCCATGTCCTTGGCAAAGTTGGGATCAAAGGGCGCATAGCCGTCGGGTAGAGTCATCGCCTTCAGCCTCTCTACCAACGGCTTATGATAGGTGTTCTGCACCGCCGCTACAGGCGGAACGCCCAGCGGCGAGACGCGCAGCATGCCGGCAAAGGTGCCCAACGACACATTCTTGATGTCGGTGGCCAAAGCCAATGCCCAGCGCACCTGCCACTGATCGTAGGGGAATCGAGAGTTGTTAAAGGAAATACCGCGTTCACACGGGTCGTCAAAGTCGGCATAGGGGAAGCCGGCGTGCCATGCGCGCGTGGCCGGGCTTTTTTGCGTCAACACGGTCATGGACTCAGGCGTAATATCCTGGAGAATATCAACGTCATTGTTGATCATCGCCAAGATGCGCTTCTCTTCAGTGCCGACGAAGTTCCACAGCAGATATTTGGGGCCGGCAGCATTGAGCACTTGGCCGACACTGGTGCGCTCCCAATCCTCGCGCTGTTCCCACAGCGTCCAGTTGCCGTTGGGGTCGTAGTCCTTGAACTTGTACTGGCCGATGCAGGTGGGCGGGAAAAAGGCAAAGGTTGCCGGGTCTTCCTTTTCCCAGATATGCTTGGGCATGGGATAGAGCCGGTTGCCCCAGATGGTTACGCCCAAATCCTTGGAGATGCGTGGCTGAGGCCGCGTCGTATTCAGAACCAGGGTGTATTTGTCCTTGACCTCGACACTGTCGATGTAGTCCACAGCCCAGCCATTGATCGCAAGCTCTTCTGTCTCTAGCCACATGTTGAGCGTATAGGCTACGTCGTCGGCGGTGAACTCGACGCCGTCATCCCAGTAGATGCCCTCACGCAGTTTGATCTCCCAACTGGTGTAATCGTCGTTGAGGGGCGTCGGGAGGTCGGCTGCCAGCGAGCCGTACTGCTCGCCAGTTGTGGTGTCGATCTCCCACAGATGGTCTGTGCAGATCTCGTGAAAGCCGCGGCCCGCATCCACGCCTGGGGTATAGATGTTGAAATTCTCAGGCCGCTCGAGCGAGCCATTCAGTTGATCGACGATCAACGTTTCATTGCGTGGGGTGTCGACGAACGTATTCTCTGCCGCGGCGGCGGATTCGCCGCCGGTCTCACCGCCAGCCACACCGCCGCCCGCAGCAGGCGGCTGGGCAGCCCCCGCACAAGCGGCCAATACCATGGAGAACAACACCAAAATCGTCATCACAATGTAGGATCTTGTGCGCATTCTTCTTTCTCCAGTTTGATCGATGGTCATGATCGTTTTGATGCAAGTGTGGTGACAGTCTGGGCCACCGTTGACAGCGCCGGGACTCACCTCCTTTCTTGTTCACTTTCTGAATCGTGATGACGCTGCCTCGTGGATTGGGGTTCAAATGAGGATGTGCGTCGGCATCGTCCCCGCGAGTTGAAGGCGGGTGGCGAATGCTATCTAATTCGACCAAGCGCTGCCTGTCTTCTGAAGAGGAGCTGCCGGACAGTCGGAGTGGCTGGAAGATGCAGCAGGTACACCATACACCCCATCTGCACACCTCAATGCCCAGGGGTCGAGGGCCCGCCCTGCTTTTACGTCAAGGACTTGAGGCTGGCAAACCTTGCCGACCGGCGCCCATTGGAAGGCGTATTACAGAACAAAAGCCAAACATTACCCTAGCGTAAGTCGTTTAATCTGTCAAACTGATTTTGTGAAGCCCTAGGGAAAGCCCTCTGCCCACGCGAAGCTTTCCAACGCGCCCGGCTTGGCGTGTGCCCCGGCGCTGTGCTACACTGCCACGCGGGCCAAACACCAGCATCCGTGCGGGCTGGTGTTTTCCTTTTGTCCCGGTCGCGACCGCTCTCCCCGGCAGCTCATCTATCGCAGCCGGGGGTTGCCACAGTCGAATTTGTTGCAGCCAAATTTGTTCCAGCCAAATTTGCCACAGTCAAAGGATTGCTTCAACATGGAATCTGCTCAGACCGCGCCCCCTCTGCCCTTGGCCGGTTTAGCCGGTCAGTTCTTGCTCGACCCGGAGATCACCTTTCTCAACCACGGCAGCTTTGGCGCCTGCCCCAAGCCGGTCTTTGAGACCTATCAGGAATGGCAGCGCAAACTCGAGCGCAACCCGGTCGATTTTATTGGCCGGCATGTCCCCGGCCTTCTGGCCGAGGCGCGCGCCGCCGTCGGCGAGTTTGTGGGCGCACCCGCCGACAAACTGGTTTTTGTGCCCAACGCCACCTATGGCATCAACGTCGTCGCACGTTCGCTCAAGCTGCAGCCGGGCGACGAAATCCTGACCACCGACCACGAATACGGCGCGGTCAACAACACCTGGCGCTTCAACTGGGAAAGCCGCGGGGTGCGCTATATCAACTGGCCCATCCCCCTGCCCCTGACCAGCCCCGAAGAGTTTGTCGAGCGTCTGTGGGAAGGCGTCACCCCGCGCACACGCGTGATCACCCTATCGCACATCACCTCGCCCACCGCGCTGATCTTCCCCGTCGAGTTGGTTTGCCGCCGAGCACGCCAGGAGGGCATCCTCACTGTCGTCGACGGCGCACACGCCCCCGGCCAGATTGACCTGAACCTCGAAGCCATGGGCGTGGACTACTACACAGGCAATGCCCACAAATGGCTCTGCGCGCCCAAGGGGTCGGCCATCCTCTATGCCGCCGACGGTCACGACACCCTGCTGGAGCCGCTCGTCGTCTCGCACGGCTGGAACCACGGACGCAGCGGTTCGCGCTTCCTCGACTATTTCACTTGGACGGGAACCATGGACCCAGCGGCCTATCTCAGCGCCCCTGCCGCCATCCGCTTTATGCAGGAACACAACTGGCCCGCCGTGCGCGCCGCCTGCCACCAACTGGCAAGCGAGACCCGCGCCCGCATCAATTCGCTCACCGGGCTGGACGCCGTTGCACCCGATTCCACCACCTGGTACTCCCAGATGTTTACCGCCCGCCTGCCCCTGCCTGCCGTCGAGGGCATGCGCGACCGGCTGTGGACCGACTTCGGCATCGAGGTGCCGGTCTTTGCCTGGAACGACCAGGGCTTGATCCGCGTCTCCGTCCAGGCCTACAACACCCCGGCGCACATGGATCACCTGCTGGACGCACTCCAAACACTCCTTTGACAAGCGGGCAAAACGTGATAGGGTAATAGATGAACAAACTGCGGCAAATTCGCAGCACGCCCTTCCCGCGCAGGCGCGTGGCCGGCCCGGCGACTCCCATCAGGCACGACGAACGCCCCATCCGGCCACTGGGTCTGGCTCGAACGTCTCACATCCCCATCGATTCACGTTTGAGAAAGGAGCCGTCGTATGTCGCGCCGTTGTATATCGCGCCGTTGTATATCGCGCCGTTGTATATCGCGCCGTTGTATATCGCGAGGTCTCTTCCGCCCCTTGCTGCCCGGCATTGCATTGCTGATCCTGCTCCTCGCCGCCTGTACACCGCCCGCACCGGTGGAATCCCCAGCCGCTGAGGAAGGCCAGGCTCCTGCTGAAAGCGCCGCCTCCGGAGAAAGCGCAGCCCCTGCCGCCGGTGATGGGCAAGTTCTGCGTGTCTGGATCACCTGGGGCGACAACCCTGCCCAACTCCAAGAGCTGTTTGACCGCTACACCGAGCAAACCGGCGTCCGCGTCGAAGTCACCGCCCCTATGGAAACCGACAAGGTCATCGCCGGGCTGTCCGGCAATGAAGGCCCCGACATTCAGATCACCGGCGGGGCCGACTCGGTCGGCACTTGGGCGCGCGAAGGGCTGGTCACCCCACTGGACGACTTCCTCCAAGGCGGCAAAGTCGACCTGGAAGATATGTCCGACGCCGCCGAGGGCCAATGCATCTACCAGGGCAAGTACTACTGTCTGCCCTGGGGCACCGATACCTATGCCCTCTTCTGGAACAAAGACCTCTTTGAGGAGGCCGGCCTGGACCCCGAAACCCCGCCCCAGACTATGGAAGAACTGGCTGAGTTCGCCAAACAGTTGACCAAGGTCGACGACAGCGGCCAGATCACCCAGATCGGCTTTATCCCCAACTTCTCCTGGTCCCATTTGGCCCAATACGTCGTGATGTTTGGCGGCTATTGGTATAACGAGGATGGCACCGAGTTGCAGTTAACCTCACAGCCGGTGGTCGATGCGCTCAAGTGGGAGCAGCAGTTCTACTGCGGCGACAACAACCCAGAGGAAGTGGCACGTTTGCTGGCCGCGGCCTCCAGCGATTACACCTCGCCCGACACTGGCTTCTACGGCGGGCAGATCGCCATGCAGGTCGAAGGCGAATGGCAGCCGGGACCAAACTTCATTCAGCAGTTCAAACCTGAATTGTTCTACGGCGTCGCCCCCTTCCCACCGCCTGCGTCCAACCCTGAGCGCGCCAACACTAATGTCGTCGCCGGCACCGTCGCCTTCATCCCGGCCAATGTCGCGGACAAGGAAGCGGCCTTTGACCTGCTGGCCTGGATGATGTCGCCGGAGATCGTAGCCGACGAGATGGTCGCCAATTTCAACTTGCCCACCAGTAAGAAGGCCGCCGAAGACCCGCGCTTCCAGGAAAATGAGAAATTCGTCACCTTCATCAACCTGATGAACGATCCGGATGCCAAGTCGCCAATCTACTCGTCGATCAACGCCGAAGTGGATACGGCGTTGGCCCAGATCGAAGAGAAGGTCTTCCTCGAGTGCGCCGACCCGCTGCCGCTGCTGGAAGAGGCCCAAGCCCAACTCCAGCCCCAGCTCGACGCCGCGCTTGGCAACTGATCTTTGGCACACGTCCTCGGTCTCTATGTCGCTAAGCCATGGGGGCGGCTATCGCCGGTAGCTGCCCCCTAGCGCCGTCCCCGTTCCACAGGAGCACCGCTATGGCTGTCCAGAGCGCCACGCCCACGGCGCGACCTCGCCGCCGCGGCTGGAGCAAACAGACCCGCCGCAACCTGGTCACCGGTCTGGGCTTTATCTCGATCTGGGTGGTGGGCTTCTTCGCCTTCAACCTCTACCCGATGCTCGCCTCGTTCTACTTCAGTTTCACCGAGCACCACATCCGCCAGCCCAGCGAATGGATCGGGCCGGCCAACTATGCCGGGCTGATGCGCGACGAACTCTTCTGGCGCTCGCTCTACAACACAGCCTATATGGTGCTGCTGGGAGTGCCGCTCGGCCTGCTGGTCTCGTTTGTCTGCGCCCTGCTGCTCAACCTCAAAGTGCGCGGACAGAGCATCTACCGGGTGGTCTATTTCCTGCCCTCGATTGTGCCGGTCGTCGCCGCCACCATGCTCTGGGTCTGGATCCTCAACCCCACCAGCGGGCTGCTCAACAGCCTGTTGGCCTACATCGGCCTCCGCGGCCCCAACTGGACGGGCGACCCGCTCTGGGCCAAGCCGTCGCTGATCCTGCTGGGGCTGTGGGGCATGGGCAATACCATCGTCATCTACCTGGCCGGGCTGCAAGACATTCCCCAGACGCTGGTCGAGGCGTCGGAGCTGGACGGGGCAAGCTGGTGGCAGCGGCTGTGGGCCGTCACCATCCCGCTGATCTCGCCCATCACGCTCTTCAACCTGATCATCGGCGTGATCGCGGCCTTCCAATACTTTGCCCAGGCCTACATCCTCGACGCCGCCGCCGGCCCCAATGACGACACGCTGGGCGCGCCGCTCAATTCGACGCTCTTCTACAGCATCTACCTCTATCAGCAGGCCTTTATCTACCTCAAGATGGGCGTCGCCTCCGCCCAGGCCTGGATCCTCTTCCTGATCATCATGGCCTGCACGATCTTCCTGATCCGCTCCTCCGAGCGTTGGACCTATTACGAGGGAGGCTGATCCATGGCCGAGATCGCCGTTCCGCCCAGCTCCGCCGCCGAAACCCGCGCCCCCATCCGCACGCGCGCCCTGCGCCGAGCCGCGGGCCGGTTCGCCTCGCACCTGATGATCATCGGCGTAGGTCTCTTCTTTGTCGTGCCGTTTCTGTGGATGTTCTCGACCTCGCTCAAGTCCAACCAGGATATCTCGCGCGTGCCGCCCAACTTCCTGCCCCACGACAACCGCACCGTCACCGTCGACGGCGCCGACCTGCCGGTCTATCTGGTCGAGATCGACGGCCGGCAGCAGGAGTTGGCCCTGGTCAAGATCGCCGAAGGCTATGGCACATTTTTGGACCCGGCCAACCCCAGCGCCGAGGCCCAAGAGATCCGCATGAAGTTCGCTGAGCCCGTGCTTCAGGTCGGGCTGCGCTGGCGCAACTATGCCGACGCCATCCACACCGCCCATCGCCCCAGCCTGGGCGTGAGCTTTTGGACCTATGTCCAGAACAGCAGCATCATCGCCATCCTGTCGATCATCGGCACGCTGCTTTCATGCAGCCTGGCCGCCTATGGCTTTGCGCGCGTGCGCTGGCCGGGCCGCGATCTCGTCTTCTACCTGGTCTTGGCCACGCTGATGCTGCCCTTCCAAGTGACCATGATCCCGCTCTATCTCTTCTTTACCGGCACGTTGGGCTGGGGTAACACCTTTCTGCCCTTGGTCGTGCCCACCTTTTTCGGCAATGCCTTTGACATCTTTCTGCTGCGCCAATTCTTCCGCACCATCCCCGAAGAGCTGGCCGACGCCGCGCGCGTCGACGGCGCGTCCGAGCTGCGTATCTTCTGGAATGTCATGCTGCCGCTCTCCGTGCCGGTGCTGGCGACCATCACCGTCTTTACCTTCCTCTGGGCCTGGAACGACTTCCAGGGGCCGCTGATCTATCTGACCGACCCGCGCCGCTTCACCATGGCCCTGGGGCTAAAGGACTATCAGCAGCAGCACTCGGTCTCCTGGAACCAGTTGATGGCCGCGGCGACGATGTTCACCGTGCCCATCGTCGTGCTCTTCTTCTTTGCCCAACGTACCTTTATTCAGGGAGTCAAGCTCACCGGCCTCAAGGGATAACGGGCAGTGGGGGTGGAGGGTTTCACCGCAAAGCCGCAGAGAGCGCCAAGGCCAAAGAAAGGAAAACAAAGAGAGGGAAAGAGGAACGCAGATGCGGTTTTCTTTCCCTCTCTCCTCTCTTCCTTGCGTGCTTTGCGACTTTGCGGTGAATTCTCTCCCCTTATCGCGGCACGCCATGCGGGGCCAAGGGCAGCGCACGCAGCCGCACGCCGGTCGCCTGGAAGATGGCGTTGCCGACCGCGGGCGCAATGGCGATGATCGGCGTTTCGCCCGCACCGGCAGAGGGGAACTCCTTGCGGTCGAGCAAGATCGTCTCGATCTGCGGCAGGTCGCCAAAGCGCGGGACGCGATAGCCGGCGAAATCCGGGTTGAGGATGCGCCCGTTGGCGAACTTCACGCTCTCAAAGAGCGCGCCCCCCAACCCCTGCACAAC
>QEUY01000899.1 GCA_003577365.1 Chloroflexota bacterium
GCGTTGGGGTTAAAGATGTGCAGCAGGCCAAAGAGCGACGAGGAGATCACCCAGGCGGCGAGGATGGCGGGGCGCGGCCCCCACCAGCGCATGTTCAGCCCTTCGGCCAAGTTACGCAGTTGATAGCCGCGCGAGAGCAGTTCTTCGGTGATGCCCACCACCACAAAGACGGCCAGCGGCCCCAAGATGGCGATGACAAAAGGGGTATCGACCAGCTCGACGGCAAAGAGTTCGCGCACCTCTACCCAGCCCGCTACATATTGCACCACAAAGACAAAAGTCATGAGCACCGCGCCCAAGACCAGGCCAAACCCCAGGTCGATCCACCAGGCGCGGCCCATGCGCAGGCCCAGATCGCGCCAGGGCCGCCGATCGACCCAATAGACCACCAGCGCCGTGCTGACAAGCACCGCCAGCAGCCGCAGCGCGGCCAGCGTGAGACGGTCGCTCAGGAGGGCAAGCTCCGGTGCGAGATGGGCAATGGTGCGGCTAATCACAGGGCCAACGGCCTGGTTCAGAAGCGGCGGCGCAAAGAGGAAAAGACTCAGGTGGATCAAGATGCGCCAGCCAGCGCGCACCCTACCCTCAGCCCCGTTCCAAATCGGCCACAACAACAAGCGCATAGATTTAGTCAATGATGCAGTGCTGTGGTCATGTGTGCTGTGGTCATGTGCGGTCAGCGGCGACGCCCGTCGCCAATACCGGCTATTGTACCCTTGAAAGCGCCAGAGCCAAAGCAGAGGGGGACGGCAGTTGCGCCGTCCCCCTCTGCCAGACCAAAGGTGGGTGGTATAGGTGTTGGCTAGGTACGGCTTGCCCGCGCTGCGGCTTCGGCAGGCGGTTCGGGGGGTTCGGGCAGTTCGCCCCGCCGCGGCAGGTTGCGCCCGCGGCGCCCATCGGTGGAGAGCAAGTTGAGCAGCGCCCGCACAAATCCGGCGCGGTCGCCGGGGTGCAGCCGGGCCGTGCAGCCCGACGCATCCAGCGTCCACAGCTTGCCCGCGGCTGCCGCCCAGCCTGCGGCGAAATCCTCGGCAGCCATCCAACCCAGCAGCGGCGAGCGGGCAAAGTCCGCCAGGTCCACGGTGGGCATCCCCTGCTGCTGCCACCAGGTCCAGACCAAGAGCGGGAAGACCGGCGGCGGCACGGCTAGGCGACCGGCAAAGACATAGCGCCCGGCCAGGGCCTCGACGCCGGCGCTGCGCCGCGCTGCCAGCACGCCAAAATAGTGCAGCGTGCGCAGCCAGGCATCCAGCTCGGCCAGACGCCCACGGGCCGGCGCTGCGTTGCCGTCCGGCTCTGCGCCGAGCAGTTCGGCCAGCAGCGCCTCGTCGAAGACCTGGTCCAGACCTTGGCCCGGCGTCAACCGATCGGCCCAGGCTACAGTCAGATCGAGCGCCAGCGGCCACTGCGCCGTCAAGTGAACCAGATAGGCCGGAGCCAGCGCGGCGGCGGGAAAGTTACGGCTGTAGCTGGCCCAGACATTTTGCGGCAGCGTGCGCGCCGCCTTGCCCTGGCCGCGCGTCTCGACAAAGTGCACCGCCGCCTGGGCGAGCACAGCGCGGCGCACACTTGCGCTGCGGATCTCCTGGGCGGCATAGTCGCCGGCCCGCTCCAAGAGCAGCGCAAGCGCCTGGTTGCGCCGCCACAGGATCAACAGGTCATGAATCCATACCGGCTTGAGCGGCAGCCGGGGAGCCGTCGATGCGTCCGCCAAAGACCTTCCTATGCCGGGGGCGATCCCGGCCCACCCGGCGACCGCGCCCACAGCCTGTTGTGCTTGAATGCTTCTATGCTTGAAGACGCACAACTTGGCGCATGGATACGCGCTGGATTTGCGCCCGCAGCGGCGACTATGTCACACTAACAAGGTTCACCGCGATAGGAGGTCCCCCTATGTTACATCGCTCATTGCGTGGTTTGAGACGGCTCACCCACCTGGTTGCCCTGCTGCCCATCCTCTTGGCCGGATGCGCA
>QEUY01000900.1 GCA_003577365.1 Chloroflexota bacterium
ATCATCCAGAACCTTCTTCAACGCCGCCGATAGGGGACGGGGAGAGGCCGTAGAGCAAGAGAAAGCCCTTGCGCAGCCAGGCGGGGCGCAGGTTGACCCGATAGCCCTGCTCGGCCAGGGCGTGCGCGGCGGCCACAAACCAATCACGCGATCCCCAGGCTCGATGCGCCGCGGCCAGACGCGCCGCCCGCTTCCAGGCTTCGAAAAACGCATAGATCGCCTCGCCCGGCAGCATATGGTGGACCAAGTCCTTGGGCAGCACCGGCTGAAACTCCGCCGGGTCGAATCCGCAGCGGAAGTTGGTGCTAAAGACCAACGCCTCGCGCTGCCAAGCCTCTGCGCCCGGCGCGCCCGCGCTGCGGCGCAGCACATGCGCCACCCAAATCCGCCCCAGCGGGTCAGAGGTGCCTTCGATCAACAGCCCGCCCGGCAGCACCGACTCGGCCAGGCGCGCCAGCGCCGGCGCAACCTCAGCTTCGGCATATTGGCGCAGCACGTTAAAGGCGCGCACAGCGCGCACCGTCTCCGGCGTGCCATCCGGCCACACAGCCAGCGGCAAGTTAAAGCCGCCCAAGCGGAAATCCAGCCCCGGCTGCACCAGCGGCTGCGCCGCGGCCACGCGTTCGGGGTCGATCTCCACCCCCAGCACCGGCAGTATGGGGTTGGCGGCGCGCAGCCGCGCCACACATTCCAACGTGGTGCGCGGCTCGAAGCCGTACCCCAGGTCTACAAAAAAGGCCCGCGCAAACGGGCCATCGGCGCGGGCGAGCAGATGCGAGTCATAGCGCAGCAAGAACGTGTCCACGCGGCGCAGCCGGTGGGAGGCCGTCTTGCCGCGCGTCGGCTGGCCCTCCGGGCGGCGCGGCCGCGCCCATGGATGGGGCTTGGGTCGGATCATCGATCCCCTCCGGCCTCCTCCGGTCTTTGCGCCCTTTGCGGCTATACCCCGCGCGCCAGCCGTGGCATGACCTCTTGGGCAAAAAGCTCGATCCCCTCGGTGCGCGGAAAATCGAGCAGCCGCACGACGATATAGCTCACGCCCAAGTCGACGTACTGCTGCAACTGCGCCGCCACCTGCTCCGGCGTCCCCACAATGGGATTGGCCTTAAAGGGCGATGCGTCGGCGATGCGCTGGGCCTCGACCTGCGTCGGCGCGACGGCCACGGCCTCTGGATTCCAGCTTTTGACAATCGTGTCATAGTCGCGCCCCACCGCCTCACAGTGGCGGCGCAGCACCTCCAGCTTGTGCGCATAGCTCTCCAGCGTACCCCCCGGCAGGTTCCACCAGTCGGCATGTTTCGCCACCACGCGCAGCGTCAACTGCTCGCCGCCCCCGCCAATCACAATCGGCGGCAGCGGGTCCGGCTTTGGCTCGCAGTAGGCTTCGTCGATCTGATAGTACTGGCCGCGATAGGTGGCTGGGGTCTGCGTCCACAGCGCCTTGACGATCTCGACCGTCTCCTCCAACTGGGCGATGCGCACGGCGGGCGCGGGAAACGGGTAGTTGTACTGCGCGTACTCGCGCGCCAGCCAGCCCGCGCCGATGCCGAAGATCATGCGCCCGCGCGTCAGCAGTTGCAGGTTGGCGACCGTCTTAGCCAGCAGCGCCGGGTTGCGATAGGACTGGCAGAAGACCGAACTGGCAAACTTGATCTGCCGGAACGCGCCCGCCAGGTAGGCCATGGTCGAGACGCATTCCAGATAAGGCGTTTCGGGCGGCTGCCAAGCGGCCCAAGGGATGAAATGGTCGTCCATCCAGGCCGAATCAAAAGCAGACTCCACTCGTTCCAGCGTGGCCGCGATCTGCTCGACAAAGGCAGGTCCGCTGCTGCCGTCTACCGGAAACGAGGGCAGATGCCAACCGAACTGTACCCTGCCCATAGTGCCTCCTATTGCTGCTTGGCCGAGGGGCGGTTGGCGGGCGTGCGGTCCAGCACCCCGGCCAGGTCGGTGCCAAAGGTCCATTCGGCGCC
>QEUY01000901.1 GCA_003577365.1 Chloroflexota bacterium
GCGCGCCCAACCGAGATGGCGCGCCCTCCCGGCTTGCTCAACATAGCCAAGAAACGGCGCGCCGTCTGTAAAGCAATCTAGATTTGCGGTCGCTTGTTGCGAAATCGAGGATCAGGGCAATGCGATGGCGGGCAGCGCGGCGTACTCCGCCGCATCACAACCGGCGCTATCTGCCGCCAGCGGCAGATAGTACGCGCCCAGCGCACAAGCGCGGCACAGCGTCAACTCGCCCTGGTGCAGTTCGCGCTCGTTGAGGATCTCTTCGCCGCATTGGGCGCAGATCGCCTTAAGGCCCGGGCGGCTGACCAGCACGCTCACCGGCGTGCGCAACTGCACCGGCACAGCCAGCAGCAGTTCTGCGTCGGGCATGCGTTGATAGCCGAGCAGTTGGGCCTCCCAGCGGTTGCGCGCCTCCGGCGCATAGGCGGCTGCGGCGCGGCGCGCTGGGGCGCGTGGCACGATGCGGAAGGCGCGCTCGCTTTCGGTGTCGATCAAAGTGGCGGCGACCTTGCCGTAATCTTCGACGCGCAGCGTGCGCCGCCCCACCCAGCAGTTGGCTGCGAGCGAGAGACCGTCCACAAAACAACCGTCGGTCTCCACAATCGCCAGCAGCCGTTTGTCGGTCTGGGGCAGCGGCAGGTTGAGCAAGCGGCCCGCCATCAGCCCGATGCGCGCGCCCAACACCTGGCGTGGGCAGAGATGACGGTGCAGCGCGGCGGATTCTCGCAGGATTTCTTCAAGCGTCATACAGGCTTTCCGTTCTCACGAGGCGGGTTAAACGAACCGGCGCGCTCCAAACCGGGCGGCATCACACTGCCAAAGGGGTGCTTGCGCCGGTAGGCACAGGGCGGGCAGAGCGTTTCATCCTGGACGGGAGCAAAGCGCGCCTTGCACTTGGCACAGGTGCGCAGTTCCCCCTCGGCCAAGACCAACTCGCCCTCGTCGAGCAGCGCGCCCAACGTCAGGGCGGTGCGTTCGAGCGCGTCCGGCGCACAGACCCGCCGGCAAAGGTCACAGTCGATGCAGGCTGCCGGGGCAAAGCGCAGTTGATACGTGTCTGCGCTTTCGGGTTCGCCGTCGATTTCGTCGCCGCTGTAAAAAGTGAGCGCCGCCGTGGGGCAAACGCGGGCGCAGACGCCGCACGCCGTACACGATGCAGCGGCGGCGTAGGCCGCAAAGGGCAGACCGTCCAGCGACGCATCGGCGTCGGCAATGGGCAGCCGGCGCAGCGCGGCGATCAGACGGCGGCGCTCGCGCGAGGGGCCGCGCACCCCAGCCAGGGCGGCATCGCTGCCCAACAGCCGCGCCGCCTGGCGCGCGCCTTGGTTGGCAAGCACCCGAAACAGCCCACGCCGCGAGAGCGGCGGGTTCTGGGTCGAATAGACCGGCCGTGTGCGCTCGGCGGGGACCTCGGCCAAGAGCGTGAGTGACCCTTCTACGCCGCCGCGCGCCAGCAGCTCCTGCGCCATGCCCACCGCGGCGGGGATGGCCGACGCCGCCCGGCCCAACGCACAGCCCGCGCAGGCGTCGAGCCGCACGCCGATCTGCGTCATGCCCGCGCAGCCCAGCGCCAGATAGGCCGACGGCCCCAACGCAGCCAGACAGATCTCGACGCGCACGACGGCCACATGGGCAGGGGCATCGGCAGCGCCCTGCTCCGGCGCGGGATGGTGGGCGCAGGCCAGTTCCAAGGGCGTCCCCGGCTCCAGGTTGACGGCGCACTGGAGCAAGTCGGCCACGCCGTCGTCCCCCTCGAATGCGCCCGTGGGGCAGACGGGCAGACACGCGCCGCAGACGACGCAGGTCTCGCCGTCCAGCGTCACGCCCCCCGCCAGCGCAATCGCGTCCGCCGGACAGACGTCCACGCAGGCGCTGCAGACGGCGTCTTTGTTCTGGCTGTGCAGACAGCGCGCCGCCTCCAGGCGGATGGGCGTCTCGTCGAGGCGCGCCATGCGTTCGGCCAGCGTCAGCAGTACGGCTTCCACTTTCCCTCTTCGCTCTGGCCTTTGCGCCCTTATCTCCCTTTGGCCTCTGCGTTCCGCAAGGGACAAAGGGGAAAACAGCGAACTTTGTGGTTAATCCCTCTGCACGGCGCTCTCGGCCAGATCGAGATCAAAGAGCGCGGCCAGCTCGGCCAGCACGCCCACGGTCAGGCGGGCGATACCGCGATAGAAGTCCGTGCGCGCATGCTGTTGGACCAATGCGTTCCAC
>QEUY01000015.1 GCA_003577365.1 Chloroflexota bacterium
CACGCGGGCTTGCAGGTCGCGGGTCGCTTGCACCAGGTCGCGGCCTGCCGCCAGGTCGTCGGCGGCCTGGCTGACCCCGGCAAAGCGCGCCAGGTCGGCATAGCGTGTATAGCCGTTGTTGAGCGTGTAGTCCATGATATAAGGCAGGAAGAGCGCCACGCAGCGGCCATGCGGCTGTTTAAACAGCCCGCCAAAGCTGTGACCCATGGCGTGCGCCAAGCCCAAGTTGGCGTTGCCAAAGCCCAGCCCGGCAATCGACGCGGCGTTGGCCAGGTGTTCGCGTGCTTCCATGTCATGCCCGTCGACGACGGCGCGTTCCAGATAGCGAAAGACGAGTTGGCACGCCTTGAGACAAAGACCCTCGGTAAAGTCGCTGCTCCAGGTCGAGGTGTAGCCTTCGACGGCGTGGGTCAGGGCGTCGAGGCCGGTGTCGGCGGTGATGCGCGCCGGCAGGTCGCGGGTCAGCGCCGGGTCGACGATGGCTAGGCGCGGCACCAGTTCACGGCTCGCCAGCGCGATCTTGCGCTTCTCCGCCGTATCGGTGAGCACCAGCGCCCAGGTCGCTTCGCTGCCGGTGCCGCTGGTGGTGGGGATCGCGATCAGTTTGGTGCGCGCGATCCCCAGCGGGATGATAGGGCTGATGGCTTCCGGCTCCAGATCAGGCCGTTCGTACAGGGCCTGGATGGCCTTGGCCGCGTCGATGGCGCTGCCGCCGCCCAGCCCGATGATCCAGTCGGGGGCAAAATCGGCGGCGAGCGCCGCGCCGCGCTGCACGGTCTGGATGCTTGGTTCGGGTTCGACCTCGGCAAAGACGCGCGTGGCGATCTGGGCGGCCTGGAGCGGGCGCTCGACGCGTTCGGTGAAGCCGAGTTGATGCAGCGTGGGGTCGGTGACGATCAGGGCGCGCTCGCCTTCGATCTGCTCCAGATAGCTCAGCGCGTCTTCGCCAAAGACGATTTCGGGTGAGTTAAAGAACCACATAGGCCCTCGTTTTTGGATGCCGGTGGGCACAGCCCAGGCCGGGTGGCGCGACGGCAGGCTGAACGCTAGTCGAAGTCGGTGTCGATCTGAGTGGCGCAGCGCACCAGTTCTTGGGCGGCCTTGACGTTTTTCATGATTTTGACGAGGTTCCCGTCGAGCTTCAACTGGCGGGTGACCAGCCCCTGGATCGGGTCGAGCTTGCCGTTGATGACCTGCTTCCATTTGTCCATGCTGGCTGTGATCTTGAACTCAGGGACTTTGGTCGTGGGGTCCGGCAGGTATTCGGCGGCGCGGCATTTGCCGTGCCACAGGTCGACATAAACGCCGCTGCCCTGATCCACGATAAAGACGAAGTCGCCCTCCCAGGTTTTGGCGGCGCTGGCATAGGCATCGCTGGCGTTGAGCGCCTGGCAGAATGCGTCGGTCCAGGGTTGGCTGGGGAAGCGTAGGCCCATGATGCTCTCCTCAATGCTGTATGCTACTCGGTGCTGTACGCTAGATGAACTGAGCTAGATGAATGGAAGCAGCAGCGCGGGGCGCGCACACCCCGGCACAGACAGCGTAGCTTACCCGTGTGTTGGCGCTGTTCCTGACCCGTCGTCCGGCAGGGTCTGGCGGCGGCGCTGCAGACGAGCCAGGCGATGCTCCAGCCGGCTTGACGCGCCGGGGAAGCCGTGGGCCGTGGATGCGCTGCGCAGGGTGTGCAGCGCCCAAGCCGTCCACATTTCGGCCTGTTCGAGGTCGTTCAGATGCCATTCGCAGTGCTTCGCCATCTCTTCATAGGGAGTTGGGTCGACGCCGGGCACGGAGGTGAGCCAAAGCTGCCAGACATCGGCGGCCTCGTCCCAGCGTTTTTGCTTTTTTAAGAGCCGGCCCAGGCGCGCAAAGAGGTCGGCGCGCTCGCGCGCGGCGCGCACTGTGTCCAGGGCGCGGCGATAGGCGGTTTCGGCGAGGTCGAGCTGGCCCGTCTGCTCGTAGACGCGGGCGAGCGCGGCCAGGTCTTCGGCGTGGACGGGGGGCGCGCCCGTCTCCTGACAGGCGGTTTCGTCAAAGGCACGGCTGAGGCGTTCGGCCAGCGCCACCATCGAGACAATGTCTTCGCCGTTATGATAGAAGACGCGGCGCATCTCGGCGGCGTTGCCGGTGCGGACATAGTCGGTATAGAGCGCCGGGATCAGATAGCCGGGTACATCGTCTTCGCTGCGCTGCAGCCCCAGGATCATCGTCTCCAGGTTGATCAGCCGGCAGCTTTGCAGCCGTTTACGCCACAGCCGCCGCGCCGGGTGAAGCAGGTCGAGGTGGGGCCGGTCTTCGGCGAGCAGGGCCACGCCGCCGCGCAGCGGGGCAAAGCGACGGTTTTGCGCATAGCGAGCGCGCAGCAGGGGCAGGTCAAAGCTGCGGCCGTTGAAGGTGACGGTCAACTCATAGGCGTCGAGCAGGTTTGCCAAGGCGACCAGCACGGCGCGCTCTTCGGCGGGGCTGCGCATAAAAAACTGGCGCACGACAAAATGGGTACTCACGCCTGCCGCGCCCTGGGCCGGATCGGGCCAGGGTTCAAAGGTTCCCACGCCGATCATGAAGGCGTAGACACCCGCGCCGCCGCCCAGCCCGGTGGTCTCGGTGTCGAGGAAGGCGGCACGCTGATAATCAGTCGTCGTGTCCAGCCGGAAGGCGGGATAGTAACGCTGGAATACGGCGGGGACAAGCCCCAAGAGGCTGCCCAACGGCGCAGGGCCGCGGGCTGCTTCGAGCGGGTAGGCGCGCGTGCTGACATAGCAGACGCCGCCGGCGTTCTCGATCAGCCTGCCGGGGACGAGGTCGTGCAGCGGGCCGGCGGCGTTGCGCCGCATGGCCGCGGCAGTCCCGACCGGCGCTTCTTCATCGGGATCGGGGGCGCGGCGTGGGTCGCGCAGGCTGCTCAGACGGCGCAGCCGATCTAAGGTAGATGACATGGCCCTAGCTTACCATAGAATAGGCGCGCGCCAAAGGGTTTTCCAATGGCACAGGGTTTGTAGGGGCAAAGGGTTTGTGAGGCCGCGGCGGACAGACTATAATCGAGACTGTTCAGACTTGGTGCACGCGGGTGCGCGCCGGGTGCGCGGTCTAGCCTAGTGGGAAATCATCGCACGATCATGTCCATGCGCCAAGCCAAGAATTGGCGGCTGTATCCCCCTGCACCGGAGGCATTTTTGCGCGGCGTGGCCGAAATGCCGCTGCTGCTTCAGGTGCTCTATAACCGCGGGCTGCGCCAGGCGGGCGAGGTGCGCGATTTTTTGGCGCGCGACGACGCAGTGATCGAGAATCCCTACCGGCTGCCCGACATGGAACCCGCCGTGGCGCGGCTGCTGCAGGCCATCGAACGCCAAGAGACGATCTGTGTCTATGGCGATTTCGACGCCGACGGGGTGGCGGCGACCGCGCTGCTGGTCAGCGCGCTGCAACTGGCGGGCGGGCGCGCCGGCCCCTATATCCCCGACCGCGTGGACGAGGGCTATGGGCTGAATCTGGACGCCATTGCCGCCATCGCGACCAAGGCTCAGGTGCTGGTGACGGTGGACTGCGGCATCCGTTCGCTGGCGGAGGTGGACTACGCCCGCCGGCTGGGGCTGGACGTGATCATCACCGACCATCATTCGCTGGGCCGCCAACTGCCGGCGGCGCTGGCGGTGATCAACCCGCGGCGCACCGACCGCCCTGCCGGGTTCGACCGGCTGGCCGGGGTGGGGGTGGCCTATCGGCTGGCGCAGGCGCTGCTGCGCGCCGCCAGCGCGCAGCCGGGGGGCAAGCTCGACGCCGACCGCGCGCACACGATTGAACAGGAACTGCTGGATCTGGTGGCGCTGGGCACGGTGGCGGACATGATGCCGCTGGTGGGGGAAAACCGTTCGCTGGTGCAGCGTGGGCTGGACCAACTGAACCGCGCGCCGCGACCGGGGATCGAGGCGCTGATGGCTCAGGCCGACCTGCGCCTCGGCACGGTGGACGCCACCGCGATCTCGTTCCGGCTGGCCCCGCGCATCAACGCCGCGGGCCGTCTGTCGCATGCTAAGCTGGCCTACCGGCTGCTGCGGACGGGCGACGCCACCGAAGCCTTTACCCTGGCGATGGAACTGGAGTCGCTCAACAACCGGCGGCGCGCCCTGACCGACCAGGCGCAGGCCGAGGCGGAGGCGCATCTGGCCGCCCTGGGGGTGGACGACCCGGCGATGCTCTTTATCCACAGCCCCCACCTGCTTTCGGGGATTGTGGGATTGGTGGCGGGCAAGTTGTCCGACCGCTTCTACCGCCCGGTTGTGGTCGTGGAGGAAGGGGTGGAGGAGTCGCGCGGGAGCGCGCGCAGCATTGCCGAGTTTGATATCAGCCGCGCCTTGGACGAAGTGAGCCATTTTCTAGTGCGCCACGGGGGGCACAGCCGGGCGGCAGGCTTCACGGTGCGCACGGCGCATTTGGCCGGCTTCAAGACGGCGCTGGCCGAGGTCGCCGAGCGCGAACTGGCCGAGCGCAGCGACTTGCGCCCCACGCTTTTGATCGACGCCGAGGTCGAGATCGATGGCGTGACCTGGGGCGTGCGTGATCAGTTCGCCCGGCTGGAACCGACCGGCTATGATAACTGGCCGCCGCTGTTGCTGAGCCGCGGCGTGCGGGTGCGCGATCTGCGCACCGTGGGCGGCGGCAAGCACCTCAGACTGGTGTTGGAGCGCGATGCGCGCGGCCCGGTGATCGACGCCGTGGCCTTTCAGCAGGGCAGTTGGCTGGAGCGGCTGCAGCCCGGCGACCGCATCGATCTGGTCTACCAGGTGGAGGCCAATGAATGGCAGGGTCGGCAGTCGCTGCAGTTGAATGTGCAGGACCTGCGGCCCGCGCAAGAGGATGCGCTGCCGCTGGTCGAGTTGGCGAGCCATGCCGCCGCGATGAGAGAGACATAACGGGAGACGTAAGGACATGCGTAGACGGCTTTCGCTGCCGATCCGGATCGGCTTGGGGTTTGGGCTGTTGGGGCTGATCTTGACCGTCGTCGGGATTGTGCGCGGCACGGTTCCGCCCCACCCCGCCAGCATCGCCGTGGCGCTGCTGATCGGCGGCGGCGTCTGGTTTGTGGTCAGTTGGGCGGTGGCGAGCGCGGCCGTCGACGTGGAGCATGATCTCGCGGCGAGCGCGGAGGAGCCGCCGGCGTCATAGGCCCGTCTTGCTCGCCCCAAAACCGGGGAAGCGCGCCGCAACTCGGCGTCTGCTGCGGGGTTTCAACGCTTGGATACGTAGCTTAGGATACGCAGGATGTACAGTCGCTGTCATGTTTTGGGCCTGTCGTGTTTTGGACAAGGAGACATCTATGTGGAGCAAGATACGACGCCTGGTGTTGGTGCTGCCGGCTGCGCTGCTGGCGGCGCTGTTGACGGTGCAGCCTGTGCTGGCTGCGGCTCCGGCCCGCCCTGCGGCTTCGACCGTGGATGTGGGCTGCGAGGCGGGGGTCTGCCGGTTTGAACTGGACTTGGGGGCCGGGGCAAGCGGGTATTGGTTGCGCGTGCTCGCCGCCACGGTAAACCGGCTGCCCGGCGGTGTGAGCATGGAGGTCGGCGACGATGTGCTGCTCACATTGCCGATTGGCACGCTGGTGCTGCCCGACGCCGATTTGACGGTGGAGTTTGGCCCCGACCGCCGGATCGTAGCGTTGCACGGCACGACGCAGATGCCAGTGCCGACCTTTGGACTGCTGGGCGCGCTGCAGTGGGTGACGCCGGCGCGCGTGGATGTGGGCTATGGGCTGGGCGCGGACTTGGCGGAGCTGCAAGCACCGCTTGACCCAGACCGGCGCTACTTTTACATGGCGTTCGACGCCGGACTTGCCGCGGTCAGCCGCGGCGACCAGCCGCCGCTCGAACTGATCGTGCCGTCGGGCCAGCATACGGTGTTGGTGGTGGACCCCACACAGCCGCTGCTCTATGTTGACGGCACGGTGAACCTGCGCTATATGGGCGACTTGGCCTTTGTGCGCCAACTGCTCGACCCGGCGAGCGGGCTGGCGTGGTGGCCCACCGGGCTGGCGCTGCCCCAGGCGGTGGAAGTGGGCATCAACGGCGTGATCGGCCAGGATGTGGCGCCCAACTTGGAATTGCACGCCGCCTACCGGCTGGAGTCGGGCGTCTTCGGCCAGTGGTTCCGGCTGGACGGCGCGCTGGTGGAGGCCGAAGGCAGCCTCACTTTGGGGCCACAGGGGCTGCTGCTGGCGGGCAAGGCACATTCGGCGCTGATGCCGCAGGCCGCGGCCGCAGAGGCGCTGGCCGCGCAGCTCTACATCCCGATCGAGATGCTGCAAGCGCCCGCCGTCGCGGGCGTGCAGGCGGCGGAGGCGATGATCGCCGCCGGCGAGGGGGCGCTTGAGGAGGCGCAGCTTGGCCGGTTGGCCGGCTTGGCCGTCAGCTCGCGCGCCGGGCTGGTGACCGGTGCAGATACCGTGGCCGATACCGTGGCGGAGGCGGCGCAAGCGGGCTATGGCGCGGTGCTGAACGGCACGCAGCAGGGCATCGGCTGGATCGCGGGGACGGTGGGCAGCGGCATGCAGTACACCAACGAGCAGTGGTGCGCCCTCAGCGGGCGCTGTGGGGCCGCGCTGGCGACGGCCCAGGATCGTGCCCGGCTGGCCGGTATGCAGCCGGAGTGATCGAGCGCGGGTGACAAACCATATCATTGCGACAAACCACGACACAAGGGGAAGCGGCAGGGGCAAGATGCAGGAGAGAGGCGACGAGGCGGCGCTGTTGCGCCGGGTGCGCGCGGTCTTGCTGGACATGGACGGCGTGCTCTATGTCGGCAACCAAGCGTTGCCCGGCGTGCAGGAGCTGCTTGACTATTTGGATGCCAGCGGGCGGCGCTGGCTGTGCGTGACCAATAACTCCAGCCGCACATCGGCCACCTTTGCCGAGAAGCTGGCGGCGATGCAGATCCGGGTGGACCCGGCGCACATCTTGGGCAGCGCCCAGGCCACGGCGGAATGGCTGGCGCATCAAGCGCCGCCGGGCACAAAGGTGTTGATGATGGGCGAGCAGTCGCTGCGCTCGGCGCTGGCGGGCAAGGGCTTTGACCTGGTCAGCGACCCGTTTGAGGCGGAGATCGTGGTCGCCAGCATCTATTTCAGCCTGAACTATGCCATCCTGACCGACCTGGCGCTGGCGATCCGCAACGGGGCGCGTTTTATCGCCACCAACCCCGACCCCAGCCTGCCGACCGAGCGCGGCCAAGTGCCGGGGACAGGCAGCATTGTGGCGCTGCTGGCGACGGCCACGGGCCGGCAGCCGGAATTTGTCGGCAAGCCCTATCCGGGCATGTATCAACAAGCGATGGAGCAGTTGGGCAGCACGCCGCCGACGACGCTGATGGTCGGCGACCGCTATGAGACCGACATCGTCGGCGCGCTCGACCTGGGCATGGTCTGCGCCGGGGTGCTGACAGGGGTGACGACCGCCGAGGAATTCGCCGCGGCGGCGCGCCCGCCACACCTGGTGACGCCGGGTCTGCCCGAACTGCTGGCGCTCTTGCGCCAGGCCGACGGCGGGTGAAACGCCGGGTGGCCCTCTGCGCCCGCATTTAAAACATTCGGGCCGCTTGGCTTGCGCTGTCAGTCAGTATTCGTCGCCGTTGACAGGCGACGCGTTGTCGGCGTATACTGCGTACAAGACTTTTCAGACATGCACCATAGGAAGCGGCGGCTGCTGCCACATCCGCAGCTTCCTTGTCCTTTTCTTCTCGGCCACCAACTGACACTGTCGACGCGTCTGAAGCGCGCCGGTCGCTTTGGCGTTTTGGCCTCTGTGATCGTCGCGGCAGGGCGCTGTCGATTGGATGCAGGCGCGTTCTCCCAGAGAAGGCCGCGGCTGCTGTTCAGTATGACTGGTTTCATTGGCAGAAAGTCCTCACAATGGCCCGCAAGACTCCCAAGGCTCCCGCGACAGCGCAATTTCCGATCGCCGGTATCGGCGCGTCTGCCGGCGGGCTGCGCGCCCTGCAGACGCTCTTCCGGCATACGGCAGCCGACAGCGGCATCGCGTGGGTGGTGGTGACGCATCTTGCGCCCGACCAAGAGAGCCACCTGGCCGAGCTGTTGCAGTCGAGTACGGCGATGCCGGTGCAGCAGGTACGCGGGGATGTCGAGCTGCAACCCAACCAGGTCTATGTGATCCCGCCCAACCGCAATCTCTCGGCGATTGACACGCACCTGCGGCTGGACCCGCTGGAGAGAGAACGCGCCGGGCGTGCGCCAATCGACCACTTCTTCCGCACGCTGGCCGATATCCATGGCAACCAGGCGATCGGCGTTGTGCTGTCTGGCACAGGCTCGGACGGCGCCCAGGGGCTGGCGCGCATCAAAGAGATGGGCGGGCTGCCGGTGGTGCAGGACCCGGAAGAAGCCGAATATGACAGCATGCCGCGCAGCGCCATCGCCTTGGGGCAGGTGGACTTGGTGCTGCCGGCGGCGGAGATCCCCAGCCGGATCGCCGCCTATGTCGAGCGTTCGCCGGCGCTGCCGCTGCCCAAGGAGGCGGGCGCACTGCCGGAGAGCTTGCGCGTCACGCTTCAACAGCTTTTGGCGCTGGTGCGTGTCCACACCAGTCTGGATTTCAGCCGCTACAAACGCGGCACGTTGGTGCGGCGCATCCAGCACCGTATGCAGCTCTACGGGCTGCAGGAGATGGAGGCCTATGTCGGGCGTCTACGCGCCGACCCTGGCGAGGTACAGGCGCTGGCCAACGACCTGTTGATCAGCGTTACCAATTTCTTCCGCGACCGCGCCGCTTTTGCGCTGATCGAGCGCGAGGTCATTCCGCAGTTGTTTGAAGGCAAGACGGCGGGCGAACCGGTGCGCGTCTGGGTGGCGGGCTGTGCCACCGGCGAGGAGGCCTATTCGCTGGCGATCCTGCTGCTGGAATATGCCTACCGCACCAAGGAGGGACATTCGGTGCAGGTGTTTGCCACCGATCTGAGTGAGGCGGCGTTGCAGCGGGCGCGCGAGGGCTTTTATCCGGAGACGATTGCCGAGGATATTTCGCCTGAGCGGCTGGCGCGCTTTTTTACACAGGAGAAAGGCGGCTATCGCGTGCGCAAGGAGGTGCGCGAGATCGTGCTCTTTGCGCCGCACAACCTGCTCAAAGACCCGCCCTTTTCCAAGGTGGATCTGATCAGTTGTCGCAATGTGCTGATCTATCTGGAGCGGGAGGTCCATCCGCAGCTATTGGACATCTTTCATTACGCGCTGCGCCCGCAAGGGTGGCTGTTTTTGGGGACGGCGGAGGTAGTGGACGGATCGTCCGGTTTTCGCACGGTGAACCGCAAACAAAGCCTCTACCGGCGTCAGGAGATCCCCGGCCAGGAACGAACGCTGCCCGTGCTGCCTTTGATCCCGGCCTTCCCGCAAGGCGCACCCCTGGCCCCGGCAGTCCCAGGGCCGAGCGCCCCGGCGCAGCGCTATGGTCTCCCGCATGGGCGGCTGTTGGAGCGATTTGCGCCGCCCAGCCTGCTGGTGGCGGCGGACTATAACATCGTCTACTACTCGGCGGGGACCCATGCCTATTTGCAGCAGCCGGCGGGCGAGCCGACGCACAATGTGCTCAAGCGGGTGCGCGACGAACTGCAGCCCGAGTTGGTGACGGCGCTTTTCCGCGCCTTTACCCGGCACGAGCCGGCGCTCTCGCCGCCGATTGCCATGCAGATCCATGGCGAAGCACGCCAGGTGCTTTTGGGGGTCTGGCCGGCGGCGGAGGAAACGCAGGAGATGGCGCTGGTGCTCTTCCATGAGCGCCCAGTACAGCAGGCCGGCGGCGCAGAGCCGGGTATGCCGGTCGACCAGGTGCTGGTGGGGCTGGAGGAGGAGCGCGAGACGCTGCGCCGCCAGTTGCAGGCGACTGTGGAAGAGTATGAGACGAGCAAGGAGGAGATGCAGGCGGCCAACGAGGAGCTGCAGTCGATGAACGAGGAGCTGCGCGCCACCGCCGAGGAACTGGAGACGAGCAAGGAGGAACTGCAAAGCATCAACGAAGAGTTGATGACCGTCAACCAGGAGAACAAGCATCGCGTCGAAACCTTAAGCCAGTTGAGCTCGGACCTGCAGAATCTGCTGGCGGCCACCGACATCGCCACGCTGTTTTTGGATCGCGAGCTGCGCATCACGCGCTTTACCCCGCGTGCCAGCGATCTGTTTAACGTGCTGCCCACCGACCGCGGGCGGCCTTTGGCGCATCTGACGCACAAATTGAACTACGCGGAATTGATTCAGGATGCCGAGCAGGTGCTGCGCACATTGATCCCAATCGAGCGCGAACTGCAGGACAAAGACGCGCGCTGGTATCTGACGCGCCTTTTGCCCTATCGCAGCGTGGAAGACCGCATCGAGGGGATCGTGATCACCTTTGTGGACATCAGCGAGCGCAAGCGGGCGGAGGATGCTTTGCAGGCGAGCGAACAGCGGCTTGCGGAGGAGCTTGCGATCATGCGCCGTCTGCATGAATCGATCACGCGTTTACTCGTCTGTCAGGACTTGGACACCGCGCTCAGTGAGGTCTTGGATGCCACTCTGGAGATCACCGGCGCGGCGATGGGCATTATTCAACTCTTTGATCCGGTTGATCAGAGGCTGCATGTGGTGGCCCAGCACGGCTTCGAGCAATCGTCGCTTGACCATCTCCGCAGTGCAGACAGTGCGACCGGTTCGACGTACCATCGGGCCATGCAGCAGCGGCAGCGCGTGATCGTCGAGGACGTGGAGACGGATCCGGACTATGCGCCACACCGGGCGGCTGCCGCGGCGGCTGGCTACCGGGCCATCCAGTCTACGCCCTTGCTCAGCCGTGCTGGAGAACTGCTAGGGGTATTGTCTACTTATTACTCAGAACCCCGTCGCCCATCGGAGCGCGACCTGCGCTCGCTTGACCTCTACGCTCGGCAAGCTGCCGACTTCATCGAACGCATCCGCGGCGAGGAGACGCTGCGCCAGGCGCAGGCGAGCTTGGCGCTGGCGCTGGAGGCGGCGCAGATGGGTACCTTTGACCTTGACATCGCCAGCGACAGCACGCGGCGCAACCCGCGCCGCGACCAGATCTTCGGCCATCGCGAGCCGCCGCCCACATGGGGCCGGGCCGCGTCGCGCAAACAAGTGCTGCCCGAAGACCTGGAGATTTTTGATGCGGCGCTGGCGCGCGCCTTTGAGACCGGCATCTATGATCTGGAGGCGCGCATCCGCTGGCCCGACGGCAGCATCCATTGGTTTCATGACCTGGGGCGCGTCGACTACGACGAGCGCGGCCGTCCGGTACGCATCGTGGGCGTCACCCTCGACACCACCGAACGCAAAGCGGCAGAGGCGGCTGAGCTGCGCCGGCGCATTATTCAGAGCCAGGAGGCGGAGCGTGCGCGCTGGGCGCGTGAAATCCACGATGGGCCGGTGCAAGACTTGGTCGCCTTGACGCTGGAATTGGCCCTTTTGGCCGAACAACAAGAGGAGCGGCTGCAGGTGCCGTTGGCGGTGCTGCGCGCTCGCATTGAGCGCGCCATTCGCCATCTGCGCGACCTGATGGTCACCCTGCGCCCGCCGGCGCTGCTCCAGTTTGGGCTGGCCGCGGCGCTGACCGAGCATGTGGCGGAGGTACGGCTCAAGCAGCCGGCGTTGACCATCGCACTGGAGGTGGACGAGCCGCTGCCCGCCTTGGCTGAAGAGGAGAGCTTCGCGCTCTTTCGCATCGCCCAGCAGAGCCTCTACAACGTGATACGCCATGCGCACGCCCAGCATGTCTGGCTGCGGCTGCGCCGCGAAACGGACCCAAGCGAGGGCAGTAGGCTGATGCTGGAGGTGGAAGACGACGGCCAGGGCTTTGTGGTCCCCGCGCAGTGGATAGAATTGGCGCGCCAAGGGCATTTGGGTCTGGTGAGTATGGTCGAGCGCGCCGAGGGGATCGGCGGGCAGTTGCAGGTCTTCTCCACCCCAGGCCAGGGGACGCGCGTGCGCGCGGTCTTGCCGTTGCCGGCAGCGGAGAAGGACAGCGAGAAGGCGGCGCAATGACCGCGTGATATCCGGCAAGGAGCATCACAGACGCAGCCGTGCGGCTGCGTCTATTGTCGTCTGTGGACTGTGGCGGTGCGCCGGCGCCATGGGTGTGCCGTGGCGCGTGCCCTCCGGAAGGAAACGAGACGATCATGCCCGAAGACCCGGCCCCTCTTTCCCACTCGGTTAGTGACTACAGAGTTATCGTGATCGGCGCGTCGGCGGGCGGGCTGGAGATGCTGCGCACGTTGGTCGCCGGTCTACCTGCCGATCTGCCGGCTGCGATCTTTGTGGTGCGGCACTTTTTTCGTGAATCGACCAGCCTCTTGCCGGAATTACTCATGCAAGCCGGTTCGCTCCCTGCACTTCATCCCTACAATGGGCAGCCGATTGAACGCGGTACGATTT
The DNA here is from genome assembly GCA_003577365.1 of Chloroflexota bacterium. Classification (GTDB taxonomy): domain Bacteria; phylum Chloroflexota; class Anaerolineae; order Caldilineales; family Caldilineaceae; genus QEUY01. The sequence continues at coordinate 12,416 of QEUY01000015.1, forward strand.
ATGTGGCCCCGCCCGACTACCACATGCTTTTGAAGCAGCCTGGTATCATCATGCTCGACCATGGCGCACGTGAGAACCTGCACCGGCCCGCCATCGACCCGCTCTTCCGTAGCGCGGCCCGCACCTACGGCGCGGCGACGATTGGGGTGGTCTTGAGCGGAACCCAGGACGACGGCGCAGCCGGTCTGCTTGCCATCCAATTGCGCGGCGGGCGCACGATTGTGCAGGACCCCGCTGATGCGCCCTATCCGGAAATGCCACAGAACGCGCTGGAGCAGGTTCCAGGGGTGGAGCGTGTCGCGCCGATCGCCGAGATCCCTGGGCTGCTGACTGAATGGGTGCGCCAGGAGTTGCCGGCAGCAACTGCGGCGCACGCCACGCGCGGCCGGATTGAGGGGAGCCTAGAGCGGGAGGGGTCTGCGAAGGAAGGGCGCACCATGGAGAACGATCCACTGGCGACCGGACCCACGGTCTTGATCTGCCCGGAGTGTGGCGGGGCGCTGGCGCTGCATCAAGACGGGAACTTGGTGCAATACCGCTGTCATGTCGGCCATATCTTTGGCCTGCAGAGCCTGGATGCGGCCTATTCAGAGCGAGTGGAGCAGGCGCTGTGGGCCGCGATGCGGGCGCTCAAGGAGCGGGCGGCGCTCAACGAACGCATGGCCGAGCGCATGAGTCTGCCCGGTCTGCGCGAGGAGTATCGCAAGCAGGCGAGTGCAGCCTGGGCGCAGGCGCGCCAGATCGAGGAACTCCTGGCTCAGTTGCCGCTCTTGTCCAATGCCGCCGACGACTAGATAGAAATCAACTCCTATGTCTCGGCGCGTTTGACCCTGGCGGGGCGCTGCGCTACAATTTTCATATGAACATAATTTTGCAGGAGCCGCCGTCTGAGGTGCAGACCCAGACGGCGTTGTTGGACTTATCTTTGGACGAACTGACCCAGTTGATGCGTGATCTGGGCCAGCCGGCCTATCGCGCCCGGCAGGTCTGGGAATGGATCTACCGGCGCTATGCCGGCGATTTTGAGCAGATGACCGATCTGCCGCAGGCGCTGCGCCGCACGCTGGCCGAAAAGACCACGCTGCGGCTGTTGACGCCTGTGGCGGAGATGGTGTCGGCGGGGCGCGATACGCTCAAGGTGCTCTTCCGGCTGCGCGATGGGCAGACGATCGAAGCGGTGCTGATGCTCTATGACCGGCGGCGCACGCTCTGCATCAGCAGCCAGGCAGGCTGCGCCATGGGCTGCACCTTTTGCGCCACGGCGCAGGGAGGGCTGGCGCGCAACCTGTCGGCGGGCGAGATCGTGGCCCAGGTGCTTTATTTTGCGCGCTATCTGGCCGACCCCGCGTCGCTGCCGCAAACCGGCGTGGAGCGGCCCTCCACCGTGACTAATATCGTGTTGATGGGCATGGGCGAACCCATGCACAATTATCAGAATGTCTGGACGGCCCTGCGGCGGCTGACCGCGGCGGAGGGCTTTGGCTTGGGGGCGCGCGCTATCACGCTCAGCACGGTGGGGTTGGCGCCGATGATCGACCGCATGGCGGATGAGGGGCTGCAGATCGGGCTGGCAGTGAGCCTGCACGCGCCCAATGACGACCTGCGGGCGCGCCTGGTGCCGGTCAACAAGGCCTACCCGGTGGACGAGGTGCTGGCCGCGGTGGCGCGCTATACCGCCAAGACCCATCGCCGTGTGACCTTTGAATACGCGCTGATGCGCGGCATCAACGACAGCGCCGAGCTGGCCGAAGAGCTGGCGCAGAAGATCCAGCATCTGCTCTGCCACGTCAACTTGATCCCGCTCAACCCGATCCCCAACAGCCCCTATCAGCCCAGCAGCGAGGCCGACACCGAGCGTTTTGTCGAAATCCTGCGCAGTCATGGTATCTCGGCGACGGTGCGGCTGCGCCGCGGGATCGAGATCAACGCCGGGTGCGGGCAGTTGCGCCGGGCGCTGGCCGCCTGACCGAATCAACTCGGCTCATTTGATCCAGTTCATTTGGCAAGGGGATTGTCTAGAAAACCAAAGCGCGCCAGTCAAGCCGACTGGCGCGCTTTCTATGCCGCGTTTCTGTGCGTGGAACGGTCGCGTGCGACCAGGCCGGGTTAGGCCTTTTCCAGCGTGCGGATGCAGGAGGTGCAGAGACGCTTGGATACGGCCCTGCCCTGCTCC
>QEUY01000902.1 GCA_003577365.1 Chloroflexota bacterium
CCGTGCTGCCAGATAAAGCCTCGGTTGTTGATGCAGCGTAAGTAGGTCATCGAGCTAAACTCCGTTTGTAGGTGACATAGACCCGGCCGATGCCGTGAGCCTCGAACCAGTGCAGCTCTGCATACTCGGTCTGGCCGCTGTCGCGCCACTGGATGAGGGCGATGCCCTTGCGTTTGAGCCAGGTGACGCGGCGTCCGTGCGCATAGCGGCGGTTGAGATGGTGGCGGATACGCACGCTGGGGCCGCGTGCGATCCGTTCGATGTCGGTGATCTCGCTCAGCAGGTCGAAGTCTTCGCCCAACCGCCTGGGTGGCATGACGGGTCGCCTCCGGTTTCGGTTTTGAAGTAGTGTAACGTAAATGAGGAGCGCACGCAACCTGTAGAGTGGGCAGCGAGCGCCCAGAACTGGTCACAGCCGACGGATGCGCTGGCGGAGGAGGGCGCAGTGACCATGGATGTGGATGAGCGGGTGCTCGACGATCAGGCCGCTGAAGCAGTCGAAGTTGGCGGGTAAGGCAGCGGCCTGGACGAGGGCGGCTTCGATGGTGGTGTACTCCCACGGGGGCGTTTCCGTACCCCAGAGGGGTAAGGGCTAGTCGGCCACGAAGTAGGCGATGAGTTCGTACTCCAGGGGCGCTCGGGTACGAATAGCGTGGTGAATCAGCTGGATATGCAGGGTGGGCATGATTACTCCTTTTGAACGTAGAACGTAGAGCGTAGAACGGGCTTCGCCACGTGGAAACAGGTTCCAACAAGAGCTCCCGTTCTACGTTCCAACGTTCTACGCTCTACGTTTATCAGGCGGTGATGAGGTCGAGGAAAGAGAGTTGGGCGGCGGGTGGTTGCTGCTGCTGTGCTTTGGCCCTGGGTTTGCGGGAGATGGGCTCGATGAGCAGCTGCCAGAACGAGAGTTGGCCGCTGGGCTCGGTGGCGGCTGGGGTGGGCTCGGTGGCCGATTCCACCGGGGCGGGTTCGGGTGGGGTGGTGAAGGTTCCAGCGCCAGCGAACCGGGTCCTGGTCCTGCGGCTCGGTGATGGCGGGGGCAAGCAGTCCTGTGATGCCATCGGCGGTGAGTTGTTCGCCTTTGAGGATGCGGTTGGCGAGTTCGTTGAGGAGGGAGGCTTCACCGGCGTCGGCGTCGGCAGTGATGGCGCTGGCGGCGTTGTCGCCGTAGAGGAGCAGGGTGGCTTTCATCTTTTCGCCGATGAGGGCGAGGGCGGCTTCTTCGAGCGTGTGTTGGTAGACGAGGAAGAGCACCTTGACCGGTTGGGTCTGGCCCAGCCGCCAGACCCGGCGCATGAATTGCCATAGGGTGAACAATGAATACTCTGTCTCATAACAGATGATGGTGGCGAATTTGATCAAATCCAGCCCAGTCTCAATTTTTTTAGGATTGGTGATGAGGACATCGATGTCGTGGACTCGTGCATCGATCCAGGTCTCACGCTTGGCGGGGGGCAGGGAGTCGGGCAGGATGACCGCTCGGATGCCGGCCTGGGCAAGGATGCTTTGCAGGTGGGGCTGGATGTCTCTTGTGCCGGTCTGTCTGACGCCGAGGATGAGCTTGCGGCCGTGGCGGAGTTCGTGTTGGGCGAGGCGGATGAGTTCTTCTTCTTTGGGGCGACCGTCTTCGATGGGGTGGAGGATGTAGGGAGCGTTGCCCTCGTCGTCGGGGGCGATGCCCAAAGCGGCCAGGCGCTCGGTCTCTTCGTCGTCCGGCTGGGTGGTGAAGGGGATGCGTTCGCCGTCGGGCGACCAGTGGACGGTCTCAGAGCGGAAGCAGGCATTGGGGCGGCTGAGACAGTTCTGCAGCCAGACCGAGAGCATGACCCTCGCCTGGTGACGGGAGTGGGGGTCGGCGTTCCAGCCGATGCCCCGCTCGATGACCTCGTAGAGAGTGGCGTGGAGGTGTTGGTACTGGCGGTGTTGGGCAGAAGCCATCTCGATACGAGAGATCTCTTCCCGGTAAGCGGGCAAGGCGTAGCCAAGGTCGGTGATGCGCACAAAGATGCAGGATTGGAGCAGGCGACTGAAGATGGCGGGGGAGATGCCGGGGATCTCCTTGGTGTTGACGACGTAACGCTTCTTGGCGTTGTAGGCGCCGTAGTCGAGGTCGTCGTCGTTGCGGTTAAACGTGCGTTCGAGACGGCCGTAGTGTTCCGCCCAGCGTTGGGCATCATCAAAGGCGTAGTCTCTGCGCACGGCCGGGTCGATGCGGTAGCGAAGCCAGAAGAGGTCGCTGGCCTTGCCGCCGAAGAGGGTGCCGGTGAGGTTGAGGGTGTACTTGGTAGACAGGACCAGGTGGTGGTAACTTTCGGCCTGGTCGGTGGCGGCGCCTTTGAACACATGAAACTCATCTGCTATGAGCGTCTGGAAGAACCCTCGCAGATGGCGTTTGATGTAATCGGAAAGGGGCCAGCGCCGGAAGCCGTGAAACTCGTAGAGTGGTTGTTTACAGGCGTGGCACTTGAGCGGCTTGGTGGGTGCGTCGCGCAGGGGCACGCCTTCCTTATCGCAGACAAATGCGCCACAGGTGGGGCAGGCGGGCAGCTTGACGACGGCGGCGGCAATAGGTCTGCCGCTTGCATCATGCTCCACAGCGATGCGACGGGGCCGCCAGCTCACGGCTGCCCGCCAGCCAGGGCCGAGTTTGGCCTTTTCTTTGGAGAGCACGGCCACGGCTTTGTCGCCGCGGCGGTAGCGCTGCACGAACGCCTGCAGATCGGCCAGCGAGCTGACCACCTGGGCATGGACGCCGGGGATCACATCTCGGGCCTCACGAGCCCACTTCTCGGTCATGTGCGAGGGGCAGAGCACAATGGCAGGGTAGGCATCCGCCAGGTCGAGAGCGGCTAGGGATGAA
>QEUY01000903.1 GCA_003577365.1 Chloroflexota bacterium
TATCCAGATCAGCGAGAGCCAGGTAGGCCGCGCCATCCGCACGCGGCGCTGGAAGTACGGCGTCGACGCGCCGGACAAGAGCGGGTGGAGCGACGCCGGGTCAGACCACTACGTCGAGCAGTATCTCTATGACCTGGACGCTGACCCCTATGAGCTGCAGAATCTGGCGGGGCATGAAGCGTTGACTGACGTTTCCGCCGGCCTGCGTGAACGGCTGATCGCGCGTATGGTCGCCGCCGGTGAAGCCGCGCCCACGATTGAACCTGCGCCCAGCCGCGCCAGCGGGCAGCGCGCGACCAGCATCGCCGCCGTGCGCGAGCGTTATCTGGCGCTGCAGGCGACCGACCGCGTCGCCGCGCAAAAAGCGGATCAGTAGCCGGCGTGATTGGGCAGGGCGCTAGCCGCGCGGCGGCCCTTGCGCGATGCGTGCGCGGATGGCGGCGACGGGCCACTCTCCCTGGCCCGACCAGCCAAAGGCCCAGGGGCTGCCGTCTTCCAGCCACCAGGTGACGCCCACCTCGGCAAACGGTTCGACCAGGGCGCGGTCCTCCACCGGTTTCCCGCTGGAGCGCCCCACACGGGCGACGTCGAAGTCACGGTTGCCGCGCTCGGCGGCGATGTACTCGACCACGGCGCGCACCTCCTCGACTGAAGGCACGCCGCCTTGGCTGCCGTGTGTCAGCGGGAAGACGCCGTCATAGCGCGCCGCGCGGCGCATCGGCTTCTTGTTGGGCCAAAAACCGCCCACCCAGATCGGGATGCGCGGCTGCTGCACCGGTGTGGGCAGAAACTGCGTATTGACCACTTTGAAATGGTCGCCGGTGTGGTTGACCACCTCACCGCTCCACAGCGCGGTCAGCACCTCCAACCCCTCGTCTAGCTGCGCGCCGCGCCGCTGGGGCGTCTCCGCTTCGCCCAGATTGTCATATTCGTCTTCGCCGCCGCCGCTGCCGACGCCCAGGATCAAGCGCCCATTGGAGAGATGGTCGACCGAGACCGTTTCGCGCGCCAGTTTGTGCGGGCGGCGGCGCGGGATGGGGGTGATCATGGGGCCGATGCGGATGCGCTGTGTATTGAGCGCGATCGCGGTCAGCGCCACCCATGGGTCTACGTGTGCGAAAGGCCGCCAGTGGATGTGGTCCCAGATAAAAAAGCCGTCCCAGCCGGCGTCTTCCGTCAGCTTGGCGAGATCGGCCAGGATGCGGGTATCGCCAAATGCGCCGAAGTTGGGCACGTCGACCGCGTACCTCATGTACAATGCTCCTTTACAGGTGATGCTGTAGGTGATGCGATTGCAGGTGTTGTTATCGCTGTTGCTATTAGTGCGGCTGTCACACTTCACGCGCCGGCAGCTTTGCCATCGCATGTTTCGGATGAACCGGGCTGGAGCGCCGCAGGCCCGCGCGAGCTGTCGCGGATGACCAGTTCGGGGCTGAGGGTATGTACACGCGTGGGAATGGGGCCGGCTGCGCCTTCGCGGGGGGCGCGGGAGGCTTCGATCATGCCGTGCAGCGTTTGGATGGCGAGCCGCCCCACTTCGGAAAGCCGCTGGCGCACGCTGGTGAGCGCGGGCCAGAAATAGGCCGATTCGGGCATGTTGTCATAGCCGACGACAGCTAAGTCTTCGGGCACGCGCTTGCCCAAGCGGTGGGCGGCACGCAGCACGCCCAGCGCCATTTGGTCGTTGGCGGCAAAGACGGCATCCACGTCGGGGCGCCGCGTCAGCAGTTGATACAAGCCCGCTTCGCCGCTGGCGGCATACCAGTCGCCCTCCACGACCAGATCGTCGCCGGGGGTCAGCCCCGCTTGCAGCAGCGCCAATTGCCAGCCGCGCAGCCGTTCGCGCGCTTCCCACCAACTCAACGGCCCGGCAATATGGCCCACGACGCGGCGTTGGTGCGCCAGCAGATGGTCGGTGGCGATGCGCGCGCCCAGACAGTTGTCGGTGTTGATCACCGTGATGCC
>QEUY01000016.1 GCA_003577365.1 Chloroflexota bacterium
GGGCTGTCTTCCGCCGTGGGCGAAATGGGCGAGGAACTCGGCGTCGACGTCGAGCTGACCCATGTGCTGCTCAAATACCCCGGCCTTGTGCCCTGGGAAATCTGGCTCTCCGAAGCACAGGAGCGCATGGTCTTGGCCGTGCCGCCGGCCAAGCTCGCACGCCTGCGCCAACTGGCCGCGCTCTGGGATGTGGAGATGAGCGTCCTCGGCAGCTTTACCGGCGACGGCGACCTGCGCGTGCGCTACGCAGGCACAGTCGTCGCCGACCTGCCCATGGAGTTTTTGCACAACGGGCTGCCCCGCCGGCAGATGCAGGCGATCTACCGCGCTCCCGCCGCCGCGCCCGCGCCCGCCATCACTGCCGCTCCGTCCACGCTGCTGCTGCAGATGCTGGCCCATCCTTCGGTCGCCAGCAAAGAGGAGATCGTGCGGCGCTATGACCATGAGGTGCGCGGTGGCACGCTGGTGCGCCCCTTTGGCGGCCCTCAGATGGACGGGCCAAACGACGCCGCCGTGCTCAAACCGCTCGGCACCTGGCAGCACGACCGCGCCTTTAGCCTGAGCGCAGGCATCAACCCGCTGATCGGCCGCGCCGACCCCTACGCCATGGCCGTCAGCGCCGTAGATGAAGCGATCCGCAACGCCGTCGCCGTCGGCGCCGACCCCGACCGGATCGCGCTGCTCGACAATTTCTGCTGGGGCAACCCCACCCTGCCCGACCGGCTGGGCACGCTGGTACGCACCTGCCAGGGCTGCTATGACGCCGCCTTGGCCTATCAAGCGCCCTATATCAGCGGCAAAGACAGCCTCTATAACGAGTTCAACGGCAACCCCATCCCCGGCACGCTCTTGATCTCTGCTATCGCCATCGTCCCCGACATGCGCCGCACGGTGACGGCGAGCTTCAAACAGCCCGGCAACGCCCTCTATCTGGTCGGCGAGACCAAGCCGGAGTTTGGCGGCTCGCTGCTCTATGCACTGCATGGCGCAGCGACAGGCGATGCCCCTGGTCTGCCCGACCAGCCGCTCGACCGCTACCGGCGGCTGCACCAGGCCATCCGCCGCGGGCTGGTGGCCGCGGCTCACGATCTCAGCGAAGGCGGCCTGGCGGTTGCCCTGGCCGAGATGGCGTTGGGTGGGCGTTTGGGCGCAACCGTGGACTTGCCCGGCGTACAGGACACCTTGGCGGCGCTCTTCGCCGAAAGCAACGGTCGCCTGGTCGTCGAGGTCGCCCAGCCAGACACCGCCGCCTTCGAGACGTTGATGGCAGGCGCGCCGTTCGTCCGGCTGGGCAGCATCCACACCGAACCGCGGCTGGAGATCCGCCACCGCGGCGATAGCGTGATCGACTTGCCGCTCGACGACCTGCTGGCCGCCTGGAAGGGAACCCAAACCGCATGACGCCACCGATCCTGATTCTGCACGCCTCCGGCACCAACCGCGACGTCGAAGCGGCGCGCGCCTGTGAACTGGCGGGCGGCGCCCCGCAGATCGTCCACATCAACCGGCTGCGCGCCGGCGATGTCAAGCTGGCCGACTTTGCCGCCGTCCTGCTGCCCGGCGGCTTCTCCTATGGCGATGCCCTGGGCGCAGGCGCACGGCTGGCGCTCGACCTGCAAGTCTACTTGGACGACCAGCTACAGGCCTTTATCGGGACAGGCCGGCCCGTGCTGGGCATCTGCAACGGCTTCCAGACCCTGGTCAAATGCGGTCTGCTCCCCGGCCCCGACATGCCAAGCACAGCTACCGCCGCGCCCTACGCCGCCGCGCCGCGCCGCGTGACGCTGACCGAGAACGGCGCGGGCCGCTTTGAATGCCGCTGGGTTCATTTGGCCGCCAACCGCCAGGCGGCCGCGACCTGGCTGTCGGAACTGGACGACCTGATCTTCTGCCCTGTGGCCCATGGCGAAGGCAACTTCCAAGTGCAGGACGCGGCCACGCTGCATCAACTTGAGCAGGATGGGCTGGTCTGCTTCCGCTATGTGACCGCCGATGGCAGCGCCGCCGGCGAGGCCTACCCGCTCAACCCGAACGGCTCGGTGGCCGACATCGCCGGTATCTGCAACCGGCAGGGCAACGTGATCGGCCTCATGCCCCACCCCGAAGATCACGTCCTGCCGATCCAAAACCCGCTGGGCCGCACCGACCGCCTGGGCCTCCCGTTTTTCAGCGCATTTGTGCGGGCGGCGCAGCACTAGACCGGCCATGGCTTTGCGCAGCAATTCCGCAAGGGAAGCGAAGATGCTGACACACGACCAACTGAGGGCGGCGCTGCCGCTGGCGCTCGACCAGATCGACCTGCCCGGCTTCGGCCCCAAAATCAGCGGCAAAGTGCGCGAGATCTACCGCCACGGTGACCACCTGATCCTGATCACCACCGACCGGCTCTCGGCGTTTGACCACATCCTGGGGCTGGTCCCCTATAAAGGCCAAGTGCTCAACCAGCTCGCCGCCTTTTGGTTCGAGGCCACCCAAGACATCGTCCCCAACCATCTGGTCGCCACGCCCGACCCCAACGTCGCCGTTGGCCGCGCCTGCCGCCCGCTGCCGGTGGAAGTGGTCGTGCGCGGCTACATCACCGGTGTGACCCAGACCGCGCTCTGGTATCGCTACAGCCAGGGCGAACGGCAGATCTACGGCATCGACTTTCCCGACGGTCTACAAAAAAACGACCGTCTGCCCGCGCCCATCATTACCCCCACCACCAAGGCGCGCGACGGCGGCCACGATGAACGCATCACCGGGGAGCAGATCGTGGCGCAGGGGCTGGTGGAGGCAGATATATGGCAGCGCGTCTGTGAGGCGGCCATCGCCGTCTTTCGGCGCGGCCAGGAGATCGCCCAGCGCGCCGGGCTGATCCTGGTGGACACCAAATACGAGTTTGGGCTGGATGCGGACGGCCAGGTCACGCTGATCGACGAGGTGCACACGCCCGACTCCAGCCGCTTTTGGCTGGCAGACAGCTACCCCGCGCGCCACGCCGAAGACGTCGAGCCGGAGAACTTCGACAAGGAATTCATCCGCCTCTACTACGCCGAGCACGGTTACCGCGGCGATGGCCCGCCCTTCCCACTGCCCCCCGACCTGGCGGTGCAGGCCGCCGAACGTTACATCCGCACCTACGAGATGTTGACCGGCGCGGCCTTTGTCCCAGCGGCGCTGCCCGCAGCCCCGCGCATTGCCCACGCCTTAGCCGTCTGGCGATCCGGCCAGGGCCAACCCAGTTAGGAGCGCCGCATGGATGCCAGCCACCCCCTCGTCGGGGTCATCATGGGCAGCAAATCAGATTGGGAGACCATGCGCCATGCCGCGCTCACGCTGCAAGCGTTCGATATTCCCGCCGAATGGCGTGTCGTCTCCGCCCACCGCACACCGGAGTGGATGAACGAATACGCCGCGCGAGCCGAAGGCCGCGGGCTGGAGGTGATCATCGCCGGGGCTGGCGGCGCGGCCCATCTGCCCGGCATGGTGGCGGGCCACACCCTCCTGCCTGTGATCGGCGTCCCGATCCAAAGCCGCGCCCTCAACGGCTTGGACTCGCTGCTCTCCATCGTGCAGATGCCCGCGGGCGTGCCGGTCGCCACCATGGCGATTGGCCGCGCCGGTGCGATCAACGCCGCCCTGTTCGCCGTCGCCATCCTCGCCAACACGCGCCCAACCCTGCGCGCTGCGCTGCGCGCCTACCGCGCCGAACGCGCCCAGGCTGTCATGGACGAAACGCTGGATCTAGAGGGCGAGAACTGAGCCGATGGCCGGACACAACCCAGCCGGAGCCGAACGGGCTGCCCCCATCTTGCCCGGCGCGACCATCGGCGTCTTTGGCAGCGGGCAGTTGGGGCGCATGATGGCGCTGGCGGGCCGCGCCATGGGCTACCGCATCGCCACCTTCTCGCCCGACCCAAACTCGCCCACCGGCCAAGTCGCCGACCTGGAGGTGACCGCCCCCTACGCCGACCTCGACGCCGTCGCCGCCTTCGTCGCCCAGGTCGACGTGGTCACCTTCGAATTTGAAAATGTCGCCGCCGAGGTCGCCGCGCTGGCCGAGGCCGCAGGCAAGCCCGTCCGTCCTGCCGGAACCGTGCTGCACACCGCGCAGCAGCGGCTGCGCGAAAAACAGTTTCTGGCGCAGGCCGGGCTGCCGGTCGCGGCCTTCCGCGCCGTCGCCAGCGCCGCCGAATTGACCGCTGCCCTGGCTGAGATCGGCTGCCCTGCCGTGCTCAAGACCGCGGCCTTTGGCTACGACGGCAAAGGCCAGGTTAAGATCGGCCGGCCCCAAGACGCCGCGCCTGCCTGGGAACAGATGGGCGGCCAGCCCGCCATCCTCGAAGCCTTTGTCCACTTCAGCCATGAGCTTTCGGTGGTCGCCGCGCGCGGCGTCGACGGGGCCTTCGCCCACTACGGTGCGATTGAAAACCAGCACGTTAACCATATCCTCGACCTCTCCATCGCTCCGGCGCGCGTCCCCGCCCCGACTGCGGCGGCGGCTGTGGAACTGGCCCGCGCGGTGCTGGAAAAGTTGGACGTGGTCGGCGTTCTATGTGTAGAATTCTTCGCAGCCGAGGACGGTCGCCTGTTGATCAACGAACTCGCCCCGAGACCCCACAATTCGGGCCATCTCACCATCGAAGCGGCGCTGACCAGCCAGTTTGAACAGCAGGTGCGCGCCGTCTGCGGGCTGCCTTTGGGCAGTACCGAGTTGCTGCGCCCGGCGGCCATGGCGAACCTGTTGGGCGACCTCTGGGCAGCGGGGGAACCGGACTGGGCACGCGCCTATGCCCATCCGGCGGTCAAGGTACATCTCTATGGAAAGCGGGAGCCACGGCCTGGACGCAAGATGGGCCATCTCACGGCGTTGTCCGGCAGCGTAGAGGACGCGGTCGGCACCGTGCTTTCAGCCCGCGCCGCATTGACGCGCCGGTGATCCAACCGGCGAACTGACGGCGGGACCGGTTTCGGCAGCGAACGAAGGAGCGTGCCAGCATGTTTCCAAACGACGATCTACGCGATGAAGTGCGCGGCGGTCTGCGTGACCATCAACAAGACGATAGCCCCCAGGACGACAAACCGCATGAGGAGTGCGGCGTCTTTGGCATCTTTGCCCCCGGCCGCGAGGTGGCGCGGCGCACCTTCTTTGCCCTCTATGCCCTGCAGCATCGCGGCCAGGAAGCCGCCGGCATCGTCACCAGCGACGGGGCCATGGCCCATGTCCACAAAGGCATGGGGCTGGTCTCGCAGGTCTTCAACGAGGAGAACCTGCGCTATCTCGTCGGCCACATGGCAATCGGCCACACCCGCTACTCCACCACCGGCGCGCCCAAGCTGCGCAACACGCAGCCCTATGTGATTGAGACGCTGGACGGCCCGCTCGCCATCGCCCACAACGGCAACCTGATCAACGCGCCCCAACTGCGCCGCGAACTGCTGGAGCGCGGCGTCGGCCTGCAGACTTCGACCGACAGCGAGCTGATCCTGCACCTGCTGGCGGGCGCAGGGGGCAGCGACTGGTTGACCCGCATCCGCATCATGATGGCGCGCATCGAAGGCGCATACAGCTTGACCATCCTCACCAGCGACGGCATCTATGGTGTGCGCGACCCCTGGGGGCTGCGCCCGCTGGCGCTGGGCGAACTCGACGGCGGGCATGTGCTGGCCTCCGAAAGCTGTGCCTTCTCCACCATTGGCGCCAAGTTGGTGCGCGAGATCCAGCCCGGTGAGATCGTCCGGCTGGATCGAGCGGGCTATGAGATCGTGCAGGGCGCGCCGCGGCAGCGACTCTCCTTCTGCACCTTCGAAGAGATCTATTTCGCCCGCCCCGACAGCATGTTTCATGGGCGCTTGGTGCATCAAGTGCGCCAGGAGTTGGGCCGCCAGCTTGCCCTCGAAGCCCCGGTCGCAGCCGACATTGTCGTGCCCGTGCCCGATTCCGGCACCCCCCACGCCATCGGCTTCGCGCTCGAAAGCGGCATCCCCTACAGTGAAGGATTGATCAAGAGCCGCTACATCGGGCGCACCTTTATCGAGCCGACCGACCAGTTGCGCAAAGTCGGCGTCGCCATGAAGTTCAACCCGCTGCCCGAAAACCTGCGCGGCCGCCGCGTGGTCATGGTCGACGACTCCATCGTGCGCGGCAACACCTCCGGCCCGCTCGTCCAGTTGCTGCGCGATGCCGGCGCTGCCGAGGTGCATGTGCGCGTGGCCTGCCCACCCATTAAGTTCCCCTGTTTTATGGGCGTCGACATGGCCAACCAGGACGAGCTGATCGCCGCGCACAAGAGCCTCGAAGAGATCCGCCAGCATATCGGCGCCGACTCGCTGGCTTTTCTCACCATCTCCGGCATGATGGCTGCGCTCCGGGCAGAAAGCGGCTACTGCAACGCGTGCTTCACCGGCAACTACCCCTTTAACACGCGCATCCCGCTGATCGAACTCCAGGAAAAGGAGAAGTTCCCCCAAGTCTGGGGCAACTGATCCACACTTCGACGCAGATCGCAGGCGGCAAGACCCGGACCGGGTCTTGCCGTCCTGTTTTTCCAGGACATTTGCCCCAGACGAGTGCCATTGATTGCCCTAGATGGCTATGCTAAAATCAACAGAGGTTGAGTTTTTTACGCGCCGGTGACGCGTTGCGGCAAGATGCCGGTGCAGCACGAGGAACTTCCTCCATAAGGAGTCACTATGACTGATCGTGTGGTATCCACCTTCCGGCGACACCCCCTCGATGTCATCTTTGCCCCGCGCAACGTGGCTGTCATTGGCGCCACCGAGAGCGAAGGCAGTGTTGGCCGTACCTTGCTCTGGAATCTCATCAGCCATCCCTTCGGCGGCGCCGTCTTTCCCGTCAACCCCAAGCGCAGCAGCGTGCTTGGCATCCACGCCTATCCCAAGATCGCCGATGTGCCCGCCCAGGTCGATTTGGCCGTGGTAGTGACGCCGGCATTGGCCGTGCCGGATGTCATCGAAGAGTGTGTCGAGGCGGGCGTCAAAGGCGCGATCATCATCTCGGCGGGCTTCAAAGAGATCGGCAAGCGTGGCGCACAGTTGGAAGAAAAGATCCTGCGCAAAGCGCGCAGCGCCCAAATGCGTATCATCGGCCCCAACTGCCTGGGCGTCATGAGCCCGCTCACCGGCCTCAACGCCACCTTCGCCAAGGGCATGGCCCGCCCCGGCAATGTCGGCTTTATCAGCCAGAGCGGCGCGCTCTGCACCTCGGTGCTCGACTGGAGCTTCCGTGAAAATGTCGGCTTCAGCGCCTTTGTCTCGATCGGCTCGATGCTCGACGTGGACTGGGGCGACCTGATCTATTACCTGGGCGACGACGAACGCACCAAGAGCATTGTCATCTACATGGAGACCATTGGCAATGCCCAGTCGTTTCTCTCCGCCGCGCGTGAGGTTTCACTCACCAAGCCGATCATCGTCATCAAGGCTGGGCGCACCGCCGCCGCAGCCAAGGCGGCCGCCTCGCATACCGGTTCGCTCGCCGGCAGCGACGACGTGCTGGAGGCGGCCTTCCGCCGCTGCGGCGTGCTGCGTGTCAACCGGCTCTCTCACCTCTTCTCGATGGCCGAAGTCTTGGACAAGCAGCCCCGTCCCCAGGGCCGGCGGCTTACCATCTTGACCAACGCCGGCGGCCCCGGCGTCTTGGCCACCGACGCACTCGTCGAAGAGGGCGGCGAACTGGCTCCGTTGAGCGAGGAGACCCTCGAAGAGTTGAACCAGCTTCTCCCGCGCCACTGGAGCCACAACAACCCCATCGACATCCTGGGCGATGCCGACCCCAATCGCTACGCGCAATCGGTTAAGGTGGCCGCTGCCAACCCCGATTCCGACGGGCTGCTGGTGATCCTCACCCCGCAGGACATGACCGCGCCCACCCAGACCGCCGACCAGATGCGCCAGGTGCTCGCCAATACCAAAAAACCCGTCCTGGCTTCCTGGATGGGCGGCCCCGAAGTCGCGGCAGGCGTGGATATCCTCAACCGCGCCGGCATCCCGACCTTCGACTATCCCGACATGGCGACGCGCGTCTTCAACTATATGTGGCGCTACACCTACAATCTGCGCGCCATCTATGAAACCCCGTCGCTGCCCGTGGCCAGCCAAACCGAGGCCACCGACCGCAAACACGCCACCGAGTTGATCGAGATCGTGCGCAGCAAGGGGCGCACCATCCTCACCGAATTCGAATCCAAACAGATCTTCGCCGCCTACGGCGTCCCGACCGTGGAAACACACCTGGCATCCACCCCGGATGAGGCCGTCGCCCTCGCCGAGCAGATCGGCTATCCGGTCGTGCTCAAGCTCAACTCCGAGACCATCACCCACAAGTCGGATGTCAAAGGCGTGCAGTTGAACCTGGACGACGCCGACGCCGTGCGCGCCGCCTATGCGACGATCCGCACCGCCGTCACCGAAAAGGCCGGGGCCGAGCACTTCCAGGGCGTCACCGTTCAGCCGATGATCAAACTCGATGGCTACGAGTTGATCATCGGCAGCAGCCAAGACTTCCAGTTCGGCCCTGTCCTGCTCTTTGGCACAGGCGGCACACTGGTCGAGGTCTTTAAGGATCGCGCGCTGGGGCTGCCGCCGCTCAACACCACCCTCGCCCGGCGTATGATGGAACAGACCAAGATCTTCGAGGCGCTGCAGGGCGTGCGCGGGCGCAAGGCCGTCGACATCGAAGCACTGGAACGCTTGATGGTACGCTTCAGCCAGTTGGTGGTCGAACAGCCGCGCATCAAAGAGATCGACATCAACCCGCTGCTTGCCTCGGCAGACCATATCATCGCGCTCGACGCGCGCATTGTGCTGCACGACCCCGACGTGGCCGACGCCGACCTGCCGCGGCCCGCGATCCGCCCTTACCCGATCCAGTATGTCGGGTCGTTCACCCTGAGCGACGGGACCGAGGTCGAGATCCGGCCCGTCCGCCCCGAAGACGAACCGCTGATGAGCGACTTCATCACCTCGCTCTCGCCGGACAACCTCTATCTGCGCTATTTCCACGCCGTGTCGGTCTCCAGCCTCACCTCGCACGAGCAGATTTCGCGCGTGAGTTTTGTCGACTATAACCGGGAGATGTCGCTGGTGGCGACGCAGCCCGACCCCAAGACCGGCAAACCGCGCATCATCGCCACCGGCCAGTTGACCAAACTGCACGGCAGCAATGACGCCGAGTTCGCCATCCAAGTGCGCGACCAATATCAGGGCACCGGCCTGGGCACCGAGTTGTTGACCCGCTTGCTCGCCATCGCGCGCGACGAAGGCATCACCCGCGTCGTCGCCGAGATCATGCCGGAGAACACCGGCATGCGGCGGGTCTGCGCCAAACTGGGCTTTAGCTTTGAGCGCATCCCCGACAGCCAGAATCTACAGGCGTCGATCGAACTCGAACCGGCGCGCCCCGCCACGTCTGGAGCGGAGGCCGAAGAGGAGGATATCGTCGTCGCCGACGACTAACACGGCGGCGCACACATTGATGCTATAGACAGGTGAAGACAGATGACCGGCGCTTTCCGAAGCGCCGGTCATCTGTCTTTTTTGACACAACCCGCAGCCGTCTAGCCGGAGACACCCCAACTCACAACCTGCTCATTCGCATACGAGTAGTCGAGCGGCACATTCACCGGCAGCGGACGTTGATTGCTGCCGTCCGCACCCATCACCCACAGACGCCATGCGCCCGCGTCGTTTTTCTCGTCCCGGTTGCTGAGATAGACAATCGAGCGGCCATCGGGGCTCCACGCCGGGGCGACGTTGCTGGGCAACTCCTCCACCAGCGTCGTCACAGGCCGCGTCAGGTTCTGCAGCCCGCTGCCGTCCGGGCTGATCGTATAGATCTCCCAGTGGCTGCCCTGTTGAATCTGGAAGACGATGCGGTCGCCGCCCGGCTGCCAGTCCGGGTCCTGCAGATGCGGGTCGCTGAAGACGGCGCGCGTCGTAAACTCCGGCACATCCTGGGTGATCTCGATGCTGCTGACCGCCCCATAGACAATGCCGTCGTTGTGCCAACTGGGGGCCTGCACCGAGGTAAGCGCCGGCAGGTCGCGGAACTCCTGCCCGCCGGTGTTGACCCGGCTCAACGACCACTCTGGGCGACGGTCGAGCGGAAAGTCTTCCAGGATTTCGCGAAACAGCGAGAAATTGGGAATACAGATGCCAAACCCCAGGTCGCGGCAGGAATAGGAGCCTTGTACGCGCACAAACGCAATCCAGGCCCCGTCCGGACTCCACGTCGGGGCGCGCAGTTGCTGGCTGCCCGCATAGATGCGCCGTTCGTTCTTGCCGTCGATGTCGATCAGATACAGCCCCTGGTCGCCGCCATAGCGCGTGAAGGCCACGGTGCGGCCATCAGGGCTGATCGCCGGGTCGAACCCGCCCGTCAACGGGTAGAGCACACCCGTATCCAGCTCATACACATAGATCTGCCCCCCGCTGACGCTCTGAAACACCAGCCGCCCGGCTAGCCCTGCCGGCGCGGCGGTCACGCCGGTCTGCGCCGCGGGCGTGGCCGCCGTGCGCGCGCTGACCACGGTGACAGCCCCGCCCGCAGCAGCTCCATCAGGTGCGGCCGCGCCCACCCGCTCGGAAACCGGCAGCCCCAATACCGGCTTGTTCAGCGTGACATACGCTGCCGCCACCCAGCCAAACCCATCCCCCAGGTCGGGCGTGGCGATCTCGATCCAGGTGGCCTGGGTGTTGCGCCCCGTCGCCACAAACGATTCACCCGGCTGCGCCTTCCCCACGATCGCATAGGTTGTCCCCGGCCCTGTACGGATGTTGAGCCGCGAATCGGTCACCGCCACCGTGGCAATGATCTCGTCGCCCATGGCCGCGGGCGTAGGGGTTGCATCATCCGGCGCGGCCGCGCTGTCTGCGCCGGACGCCGGCACGGATGCGGCAGGGGAGACAGTCGCAGCCGTCCCACCGTCCACCACCGGCAGCGTCTCCAGATCAAAGGCCACCACCGTAGCCTTCTCGACCCAGCCCGACACGCCCCCGCCCGCCGTGACCACCAGCCAAGCGGAATCACCGCTGCGCCCCCAGACAGTAAGCGCCGTGCCGGTCGTCAACTGCCCGATCACCGCGCCGCCGGGCCGGTCATAGAGGCCGGCTCCCCCCCCGCGCACCACGGCCACCAGCGAAGTTTGGCCGCCGATGCGCGGCGGCGTTGGAACAACCGTCGGCGTCGGGCTGGGCGTCGGGGATGGGGTGGGCGTTGGCGAGGGTGTTGGCGTGGGGCTGGGGCGCGGCGTCGGCGTCAACGTGGGCAGCATGACGGTAGCCGCCGGCGCAGCCCCCTCTGTCGCAGCTTGCCCTGCCGCAGCCTGCGTAGGCGCTGCCGAGGCGGCGGGCTGTGCGCCCTCGATCATGACCGGCAGTTCGGAGATGCCAAACAAGACCACCTGATCCACTTCCACCCACCCAGCATCCCCGCTGCGCTGATAGACGACCACCCACAAATTATCGGCGCTGCGCCCCACGGCGGTCAGCACCGTCCCTGCCTCCAATGTAGCGACCTGATCGCCTCCCGGCGTGGTATAGAGCGTCGCCCCGCCTGCCCCCACAATTGCCAGCGCGCCCGAAGGCTGCGCCGCCGGCGCAGCGACGACCGGGCGCATCCCCCAGACGGCCACTGCCTCCCATCCGCACACCAGCACAAGGGCGACCCCGATCAGATGAAACCAAACGGAGCGAGATAGCTGCACCGGCCCGTGCCCGGCCTGGGCCTGCCGGCGAGGCGATGCAGTCTGTTTTTCCCGTCCCATGCGAACCTCTCCATCTTCATACAGGCTAAGATATTCAAACGGGGCAGCCGCCTTGGGCGGCGACGGGTCCGGTCGATCCATGGCGCATGCAGGAGATCGCGCGCCGGTTATGACCAGCCGGCGTGGCGGCAGTGTTGCCGGCAGCCATTTTGTTGACAGCCGTTTTGTTGACAGCCGCAGCGGCGCTCGCTACAATACACTCGACCGGCGATTCGACCGACCGGTCGGTCGAATCCTCAACTCATTATCGATTTAGGCCCAAGTTTTTGTCAAAATGGCCCTGGTAGAATCGGCGGGAGGAGCGGTGCGGTGACAGATGTAGAGGCTCCCCTACCTTTCAACCCTCTACCCTCCAAAGAACTCGTCTTGGAAGCGGCGCAGCGCCTGCTCCTGCAGTATGGCTATGCCGGGCTGTCGATGCGCGAGCTTGCCAAGCAGAGCGGCCTCGCCAAAGGGACCATCTATCACCACTTTCCCGACAAACGCGCCATCCTGTTGAGCGTGCTGGAGCGGGACATCGCCATCGCGCGCCAACATATCGAGGCCGCTGCCGCCACGGGGAACGGCAAAGATGGCTGTGCGGCGCGGCTGCGCCGGGTGATCGCCACCTTCTTTCAGCTTCAACAAGAGCGCCGTCTGCTCATCCTCTTGGCGCTGCGTGACGCCGCCGGTCGCGACCCCCAGGTCTGTGCGCTCCTCCGGCGCT
Organism: Chloroflexota bacterium; assembly: GCA_003577365.1. GTDB lineage: Bacteria > Chloroflexota > Anaerolineae > Caldilineales > Caldilineaceae > QEUY01. The sequence goes on from QEUY01000016.1 coordinate 12,475, forward strand.
ATCGCCAGGAGCTTGTGCAGCCGATTGCAGCGATCTTCGACGAGGCCATCGCCGCCGGCGAACTGCGCCCCGTCAATGTCGAGATGACGGCGATGAGCCTCCTGGGGATGCTCCAGGGTTTTGTCGCCCAACACATGCTGTTAGAGGGCGCCGGCATCGGCGACGACGTGATCGACCACACGCTCGACCTCCTGTTGCATGGCGTGCTGCGCCCCCCGTCGCCCGCGGGGTCTACCTCTAATACGCAGAGCGGATAGAAACCGTTGCACCGCCTATGCTGATCGCCTGCTTCCGACCCGATCGTGTGCGCGCACTGTGGCCTGGTCTGGCCGCCGCCCTGCTCTTGGCGGTAGCGCTCACAGGGGCCTGCGGCATCGCCGGCGCGCCCGCTGCGTCCTCGCCCGGCGCGCCTGTGGCCGGCGCCCCTGCCCGCGCAGCCGACCTCGCAGACCCGCGCCCCCCCGACGCAGCCGGCGCGACACGCGACGCCCCCCTCACCTACACCGCCTCCATCCTGCCCGCCGAACAGGTCACGGTCGTCGCCGAAGTCGCAGGGCAGGTGATCGAGGTCGCTGTACAGGTCGGCGACCGCGTGGACGCGGGCGACATCCTGCTGCGCCTTGACAGCACCACTCTGGAAGCGCAGCGCGCCCAAGCCCTCGCCGCGCTGCAAGCTGCCCAGGCCGAGGTAGAACTCCTGCGCGTGGTGGCCGGCGATGCCGACATCGAAGCCGCCCGCGCCGCTGTCGCCGCCGCCGACGCCGCCTACAAGCGCGCCCTCGCCGGGCCGGCAGCCAGCGCGATCGCCGCTGCCGAAGCGCGCCTGCGCCAGGCCGAAGCAGCCTTCAAAGTCGCCCAAACCGCCTACAACCAGGTCGCCTGGAACCCGGCCATCGCCGCCTTGCCCGAAAGCCGGCAGCTTGAGCAAGCGCGGCTCGACCTGGATGCGGCGCAGGCCGCCTATGACCAACTCGTCAAGATTTCCACCCCCGACGCGATCACCATCGCCTACGCCGAGCTTGCCTCGGCACGCGCCCACCTGCGCCGCCTGGAGGAGGGCGCGGAACCGGCGCGGATCCAGGCTGCCGAGGCCCAGGTGCGCCAGGCCGAAACTGCGCTCTATCTGGCCCAGCTACAGTTGGGCAAAGCCATGCTGCGCGCCCCCATCCCCGGCATCGTCGCCCAGGTCAACATCGCCGCCGGGGCCATGGCCGCGCCCCACGCGCCCGTCGCCTTGCTGATCTCGCCGGAGGTCAAGATCGTGATCCCCCTGGACGAAACCGAGCTTGCCCTCGTCCACGCCGGCCAGGCTGCCGAAATCGAGGTCAGCGCCTATCCCGGCGAAATCTTCCCCGGCGTCGTGACGACGGTCGCCCCCAATGCAGACCCCGCCACCCACACCATTCCCGTTACCATCCAGCCCGCAGGCGACGCCGCCCACCTGATCCCCGGCATGTTGGCTACGGTGCGGCTCGTCACCGAGTAGCCCGTCCCCATCGACTGCGCCGCCAAGCGCCCTGCAGGATGGCGCTTGCGCCCGCCCATGGTACAATGCTGCCATGTTCTGCGTCTGCCTGGCCCGCGCCCTCGATCGCGCCTGAAATCGTGCCATCGGCGGCGCACGGGTCCATCTCATCCCTCACGCACCTGAAGTCGCCGGATTCACTGCATGGCCTGGTCGAAAAAAGATTGGTTGCTGCTCCTGCTCCTGACGCTCCTCGCCGCAGGACTGCGCTTCTACCAACTCGGAGTGCTTCCCCCTGGGTTTCAATTCGACGAAGCCTTTAACGCCGTTGATGCCCGGCTTGTGCTGGAAGGCAACCGCCCGCTTTTCTTGCCGGCCAATGCCGGGCGAGAGGTGCTTTACACCTATTTCCAGGCGGCGTTGGCCGCGCTCTTTGGTCTCAACGTCACCACGCTGCGGCTGGCTTCGGCGCTCCTCGGCACGCTCGCCGTCCCGATCACCTATCTGGTCTACCGGCGCATCCTACAGCGCCACAGCCGCGCCATCGCCGCCGGCACAGCCCTCACGCTGGCGATCAGCC
>QEUY01000904.1 GCA_003577365.1 Chloroflexota bacterium
ACGTCGGTGTTGGGGATCGGCGAGCGCAACGGCATCACGCCGCTGGGCGGGCTGATCGCGCGCATGTACGCCTATGACGCGCAGATGATCCGCGGGCGCTATCACCTGCCCATGCTGCGCGAGGTCGAGAACTATGTGGCAAACCTGGTGAACGTGGATGTGCCCTTCAACAATTACATCACCGGCTTCACAGCCTTTACGCACAAGGCAGGCATCCACGCCAAGGCGATCCTCAACAACCCCAGCACCTATGAGATTTTGGACCCGGCAGACTTTGGGCTGACGCGCTATATCCATGTGGCGCACCGGTTGACCGGCTGGAATGCCATCAAGGAGCGCGCCGAGCAGCTTCAGCTCAGCCTGACCGACGACGAGATCAAGAAGATCACGGCGCAGATCAAGGCACTGGCCGACCAAAAGAACTTAAGCCTCGACGACGTGGACGTGCTGCTGCGCAGTTATCACAGCCAGAGCGTCGACGCCGAGGACCGCGATGTCCTGCCTGCGCTGTAGCCGGCCCTGTGCCGCTGGTCGCGGGATGAGGGAGAAACGATGACCTTGGAGCCGCAGGCATGGCGCACCCTGGCGACGCGCCGTGAGTTTCGTAACCGCTGGGTGGGGGTGGTGGCCGATACGGTGCAGCTTCCCGACGGGCGGCGCTATGAGTATACGCGGCTGGAACCGGCAGGGGTCGGCGTGGGGGTGATCGGCTTTAACGCCGCGGGCGAGGTGCTGTTGGAGCGCGAATATCGCCACGGCGTGGGCGAGGTGATCTGGCAGCTTCCTGGTGGGCTGGCCGACGAAGGCGAGGCGCTGCAGACGGCGGGGCTGCGCGAACTGCGCGAGGAGACGGGCTTCGCCCCGGCAGTGGTCAGCGCCGAGACGGTGCGCTATTTGGGGGCCGTCTGGGATAACCCGGCCATGGGGGTGGGGCAGAGCCACATCTTTGCCGCCTGGGGGCTGGAGGCGGTGGCGGAGACCCGCCGCGACCCCGCCGAGCTGGTCACGCTGCATTGGCGGTCGCCGGCCTGGCTGCGCGCCGCGGTGCGCGCAGGCGCGATCAAAGACCGCGTGGTGGTGGCTGCGGTCGCTTTTTTGTTGTTGAACGGCTGGCTGGAGTAGAGCCTATGAATCGCTTCGTTGTACAGGAAAGCACTTTTGATCCGGCGGCGCAGACCTTTGCCCAGAAAGCCTTGGGCCGCGCCGCAGGTCTAGAGAGGGTGGCGGTGGGCCAGGTGGTGGACGCGCGGCCCGATGTCGTCTTGAGCCATGACAACACCGCGGCGATCCGGCGCATCTGGCAGGAGTTCGGCCAGCCGTGCGTGTGTATCCCCGACCGGCTGGCGATCACGCTCGACCACGCGGTGCCCGCGCCCACGACCAAGCATGCCCAGAACCACGCCGAGATCCGCGCCTTTGTGGCGGAGCAGGGCATCCACCATTTTTGGGAGGTGGGGCGCGGCATCTGCCACCAGGTGTTGAGCGAGGAGGCGATTGTGCTGCCGGGGCAGACGATCCTGGGCGCGGATTCGCACACGACCCACTTTGGCTGGCTGGGCGCGTTCGGCGCGGGGATCGGGCGCAGCGAGGTAGCGGTGTTGTGGGCCACCGGCGAGTTGTGGCTGCGTGTGCCAGAGACAATCCGGATAGTGCTGGAGGGCGACCTGCCGCCGGGCGTGACGGCCAAGGATTTTGCGCTGCGGCTGATCGGCGATCTAGGCGCGGACGGCGGCATCTACTATGCGCTGGAGTTCAGCGGGTCGGGGGTCGACGCGCTGAGCCTGGAGGGGCGCATGGTGCTGCCCAACATGATGGCCGAGTTTGGGGCCAAGAGCGCCTATCTTGCGCCGGATGGCCGCACCTTTGACTACCTGGCGGATGCGCGGGCGCGGCGGCTGGCGCGAGAAGGCAAGGCGGAGGTCGACCGCGCTGCGCTGCGCGACGAGATCGCGGTGG
>QEUY01000905.1 GCA_003577365.1 Chloroflexota bacterium
CTGGACGTTGCCCGCTGGCTGCGGGCATAGCCGGGGCGTGTTCATGTACAGTGCCAAACGATCCGATAAGTGACTCAGTTAGATAGAGCGAGGAGTACGATGAAACCGAATGGGCTGAGTACGCTGCCAGAACGTGTAACCGCCAGCGACCTTGATACACTCGACCTTAGCGAAAAAGGTCGCAGCGCCGAAGGGGAGGTCATTTCCAGCAACCGCCGTCTATTCATGCAGTTTATGGCCTTTGGCGGCGTGACCGACACGGCGGCGCTGATCGCCGCGCTGGAGGCCAACCAGGCGCGCGGGGTTCTGTATGAGGACATCAACGACCCGCAAGGCGTGGCTCTTCTGACCTTTAGCGAGTCTCCCGATTACTTTGTGACGGAGATGCGCCGCTTCCTCAACCAGCCCCCTTTTGTCGACCTCACGCCCAAGCCCGAACACACGATGTTGGGCCGCACCTATGCGCTGGGCTACGAATCCGACCTGGAAGAGACGCTGATCGGGCGGCCCATCCGGCGCGTCTTGGACCCGGCCCTGCCGTGGGTGGTGTGGTATCCGCTGCGCCGCGCCGGTTCGTTTGAGCAACTCAGCAGCCAAGAACAGAATGTGATCCTGATGGAGCATGGCGGGATCGGCCGCGCCTATGGCAAGGCGCGCTTGGGCTATGATATACGGCTGGTCTGCCACGGGCTGGACAAGAACGACAACGACTTCGTGGTGGGGCTGGTCGGGCCCGAGCTGTACCCGCTCTCGACCATCGTCCAACGGATGCGCAAGACCAAGCAGACATCGCTGCATCTTGAGCGGCTGGGGCCTTTCTTTATCGGCAAGGTCGCCTGGCAGGCATCGCAGACATAAAGGATACCCGATGACTATGCACCCTCACCTGCACACCCCCGCGCCTGGCCCCGCTGCCGCACAGGTCGAGCCGTCTGCGCCCTTTCTGCGCGCCTGCCGCGGTCTGCCCACGCCCTATACCCCGGTCTGGTTTATGCGCCAAGCGGGGCGCTATATGCCCGAATATCGGGCCTTGCGCGCCCAGGCCAGCTTGCTGGAACTGATCCGCTCACCGGAACTGGCCGCGCAGATCACGTTGCAGCCGATCGAGGCCTTTGATCTCGACGCCGCGATCATCTTCGCAGACATCCTGCCGCCTCTGGTCGGTATGGGGCTCAGTCTGCAATTCGTCAAAGGCGAAGGGCCGCAGATTGACAACCCGCTCCAGCGCCCCTATGACATCGACCTGCTCGCTACGCCCCCGGCGCAGGAGACGTTGGCTCCCACGCTGGAGGCAATCCGGCTGGTGGTGAAGGAGCTGTCCCCGCGCGGCATCCCGCTGATCGGCTTTGCCGGCGCGCCCTTTACGCTCGCCAGCTACGCGATTGAAGGCGGTACTTCGCGTAGTTATACAAAGACCAAAACACTGATGTACAGCGAGCCAGCCGCCTGGAAACGACTGATGCTCAAACTAGTGACGGTGCAGGCTGACTATCTGCTGGCCCAAGCCAAGGCGGGGGCGTCGGCCTTACAGCTTTTTGACTCTTGGGTGGGACAGGCGCTGAGCCGCGAGGCCTATCGCCGCTATGTTCAGCCCTATAACCAGATGCTCTTTGATCTGGTGCGGCGCGCCGGCGTCCCGGTGATCAACTTCAGCACCGGCACGGCAGCCTATATCGACGAGGTGGCTGCCGCCGGCGGTGATGTCGTCGGCGTGGACTGGCGCATGTCTTTGGGCTGGTATTGGGAGCGCATCGGCCAGCAGCGCCCAATCCAAGGCAACCTGGACCCGACGCTGCTGCTGGCCCCCTGGCGCGAACTCAAATTTCACGCCGATGCGCTCTTGGCCGAGGCCGCGGGCCGTCCTGGGCACATCTTTAATGTCGGGCATGGCATCCTGCCCGAGACGCCGGTCGACCAGGTGCGCCGGCTGGTGGACTATGTACATGAACAGAC
>QEUY01000906.1 GCA_003577365.1 Chloroflexota bacterium
TTCACGTTTGTTAAAGATTGAACCGTGCTTCACTTAGATACTTATCTTTGCTAGGCATCCAACTCAAGGCGGGATCAAACGGTGGATACCGTCCGATCCCGCCTTGAACTTTATTCGCAGAACACTACGCCCCGAAGCGCGTCAAGCGGCCGGCGTGCGCCATCACCAGCGGGATCAGATTCGTGGCGTGGAACAGCCCCAGATAGCCGCCGGCGCAGGCGCGCTCGCCAAAAGCAGCATCCTGGCCGCCCAAGCGCACCGGGTCAGGCATGGCCGTGGGACTCCACAACAGCGTAGGTACAGGATGCCAGCTATGGCTGCGCAGCTTGGCGGGCGTGCTGTGGTCGCCGGTCACGATCAGCGCGCCCGGCTGCAGCGCCAAGATGCGCGGGATCACGGCGTCTACCGCCTCGATCTCATGCACCTTGGCCTCAAAGTTGCCGTCCTCGCCATAGCTGTCAGTCTTCTTGACATGGATAAAGAAGGAGTCATAGTCGTTCCAGCACCGCTCCAGGGCGGCGATCTCATGTTCGGGCCGCTCGCCTTCGAAGTTCACCACATCCATCCCCACCAGGCGCGCCACGCCCTTGTACATGGGATAGACGGCCAGCGCCACGGCGCGCATCCCATAGATCTCCGGGAAACGCGGCAGGCCGGGGTCTTTGGCCAGGCCGCGCAGGTTAAGGCTGTTGGCCTTTGGCTCGTCCGCCAGCACCACGCGCGCCTGCGCCACCCATTCATTGATCAACCGGGCGGTCTTAGCCCCTTCGGGCGTGCCGCTGTTGTCCTCCACGGGCAGCGGCGGCAGCCCAGTGACCAGCGGGTCGGTCTCGGTCAGGTCGCCGCCCAGCCCGGGGCCGCGCAGCACAAAAACAAAGCGATGCTCCTTGACAGGCCGCACGATGACCTCGTAGCCGTCGAACATAGCGCCGGTGGCCTGCTGCAACTTTGCGGCCAGGCGGACACATTCGTCGGTGCTGATGCGCCCGGCGCGGCGGTCGGTGATCGTGCCGTCGGGCGCAGCCGTGGCGAAATTGCCGCGCGCGGCGATGTCGTTGGGGCCGAGTTCAAAGCCGATGCCCAACGCCTCCAGCACGCCGCGGCCGATCTGATATTTCACCGGGTCATAGCTGAAGAGGCTGAGATGGGCGGGGCCGCTGCCCGGCTCGATGCCCATGCGGATGGGGATGCTCAACCCCGTGCTGCCCTCGGCGGCCAGCCGGTCCAGGTTGGGTTTGTGGGCGCTCTCCAGTTCGGTCTTGCCGTCGGGTGTCATCGGCAGCCCGCCCAGCCCGTCCATCACCAGCAGGACGATCTTGCCGCCCGTTTTGTTCAGGTCACGCATCAAGTCAAATTCAGTAAAGACAGCGGACATCAGACAATCTCCTCGATAGCTTGCAAAGACTTCAGCAACCGGCGCTCGCGTTCGGTTAAAAGCTCTGGTCGCGATCACGGATCACCGTGACAAATCATCTAGAGAAGGCGATCACTGTCATGGTATCACATTCTGGAAGTGGGCAACAGAAAACAGCCGGACCTGCATCTGCAAGGCCCGGCTGCATTTTGAGATATTAAAGGGGTGCGGCGCTTAACCGGCGAGACTGACCTCAGTCTTGGGGTCAAAGATGTGGGCGTTGCTCATATTGACGGCCATGTCTATCTCGTCGCCAGGATGAGTCTGCACGCGCGGGTCGACGCGGGCGATGAACTGCTTCTCGTCCTTGGTCATCAAGTAGAGGAAGATTTCGTTGCCCATCAACTCGGTCACGTCGACGCGGGCACGGATATCGCTCTCCAAGATGCCTGGCGGGACAAAGGGCTTGGCATGGATGTCTTCTGGGCGGATGCCGAAGACGACCTCGCGGCCCTTAAACTGCCGCCATTCCGCCGCCTTCTCGTTCGGCACTTCCATGCGGAAACCGCCGGTGTTGATCTCCAGCTTGCCGTCGCTCT
>QEUY01000907.1 GCA_003577365.1 Chloroflexota bacterium
GGCAGCGCCATCATGAGCACCGATTATCGCAACGACCAGCCGCCCGTGACCGAGTTCGGCGACTGGGTGCGCAACGACGACGGCAGCCTCACCTTGACCTTGACCGAGGGGCCGTCTGGGGCCTATGCCGAGCCGATCGAAATCACCTTTGCTGTGAACCCCGACGGCAGCCTCACCGCCACCGACTACGACACGGCGATCTTTGGCGACTCCGGGCTGGAGCTGACGCCGGTGTCGGGCGGATAGGCTGTTTGCGCTCCGATGCGCGGGATCTGGCCGGGCCTCCCCTGTGGAGGCCCGGCTTTTTCGTTGCTGTATCGCTGCTGAATGTGTCGAGGCTGAATGTACCGCGGCGTCTATCCTCGGCCTCGATGGCGGTCTATCGTCGGGGCAGCGGCGCAGCAGTAGACTAGACGCATCCTGTCTTGGCGGCAGGACTTGATAACCGGCGATCTCACAGCGCACCGGGCCGGCCAGGCCTACCGCACAGCCTGTTTGAGATCGCATGGCAACAGAGAGGAGACAACCATGCGAACCGTAGTCGGCATGTATGAGAATCTCGACGTGGCGCGCCATGTGGTCGACGACCTGGTGCGCGCCGGGTTTGGGCGCGACCACATCAGCCTGGTCGCCGCCGACCAGCAGAAGGTTTATACCCCCTATGTGGAGCGCGCGCCGCTCGCGGATGACGGTCTCACCCGCGAGGTGGTAGTGCACGATGTCGACCAGGATGGCTTTGTCGAGCGCGAGGCGGTGGTGCGCGGCGCGTCCGACGGCAGCGAAGTGGCCGAAGGCGCAGGCATCGGCGCGCTGATCGGCGGGCTGGGCGGCCTGCTGGTGGGGTTGGGCGCGCTCGCCATCCCCGGTGTGGGGCCGATCATCGCCGCCGGGCCGATCTTGACGGCGATCACCGGGGCAGGCCTGGGCGCGGTGACCGGCGGCATGGTCGGTGCGCTGGTCGACCTGGGCATCCCCGACGCAGAGGCGCAGGTCTACGCCGAAGGGGTGCGCCGCGGCTATAACATGGTCGCCGTCCAAGCGCCTGAGAGCCGTGTCGATCAGGCCAAGCTGATCATGGATCGCGCCGGGCTGGTTGACATGCAGCAGCATGTGGGCGAGTGGCGTGAGGCGGGCTGGAACCGCTTTGACCCCGACGCCGAGCCATATGCCCACCCGGCTGTCTAGTCCTACGCCATCCCCTAATCGTTAGGTTTCTGCCGTGGCCCGCGCAAGCAATCTTGCGCGGGCCACGGCTTTGTTGCGCCCCCAATTATCCTCAAAAAGAATTTCACCGCGTTCACAACCTCTGCCCAACCCCTTCATACTTTCTTCACAACCTGGCCCCAAACTGAGGATGTCTCGACCGGCGGTCATAGGGCCGCCGGAGCAGGAGACCCGTTCGAGGCGGCTGCGCCTCTGTCTATGTTTGGTCCAGATTTTTGATCGACAAGGAGAAAACGATGTCTACATCCAACATGCCCAACTTGCCCAACCTGCCGCGTGGGGCCGCGCGTTGGGCTATTGTCGGGCTGGCCGTGCTGCTGCTGATCGGGCTGGGCACAGCCATCCACAGCGCCGGCTGGTCGCAGGGCTACACCCTGGGGCTGCTCACCAGCCGCGCCGGCGGCGACTCGCTCATGCCCTATCTGGTCTACCGAGGGGGCCATGGGTTGCATCCATTTGGCTTTGGTGGGCCGTTTGGCTTCTTTGGGGGCATCTTCCGTTTCGTCGCCCTGTTCCTGGTGATCGGGCTGCTGCTCAAGTTCTTTGGGTGTGGCCGCTGGCGCGGCCAAGGCGAACGCCATGGCTGGCATCCACACTACTACGGGCCGCAGAATACGCCGCAGAGCCCGCCCCAACCGGGTGAACCATCAGCGCCGCCTGCCGGGGCTGAGCCGGCCATCTGGCCCCATGTTTGATCAATCCTGTTGAGCCGGATCAGGCGGACGA
>QEUY01000908.1 GCA_003577365.1 Chloroflexota bacterium
GCCCACAGCGCCATCAGCCGGGTGATGTCTTGGGCGACGACCAGTTCGCCTTCGGCGGTGAGCACGGCGCGGATCGCCTCCTCGTCGCCGGCAGCCTCCAGCCCCAAGCTGCACGATCCGCCCGCGGTGGGGGCCGGCGTGGGCGCGGCGGTCGTCGGGTCTGCCGCGGGCGCGCGGCAGCCGCCGAACAGAAGCGCCAGGCTGAGCAAGAGCGGGATAGGCCAGGTGTGCATGGGCCAGGGCCGTATGCTGGGCGTGCGGAGACTCATTGGGCGCTGCTGAACAGTTGGCGCACAAAGTCGGCATGGATGGCGAGCGTCTCTTCGGGTGTGCCATAGCGCCCGGAGGTCAGCTTGAAGAGTACAATGCCGTCTTTCAGTTCGCGCGCCTTGTTGGGAAACAGGTAGAAGTAGAAGACGATATGCTCGGCGTCGACGCTGTCGCCGGGGAAGCGTTTGCGTGCCTTCATCCACAGCCCGTGGATTTCGCCGCCGTTGTCCAGCGGGACTGAGGCGGAACTGAGGTCATATTGCCAGCCGTCGGCATCGTAGCAGATGTCGGGGGCGTGGAAGGGCTGTGAACTGCGCCCGCCGATCATGCTCAGCCACATGTGCTGGCCCTGGCTGTTGGTATAGAGTCGCTGTACATATTGCTCTGGGTCCAACAGGATCATGACCTCTTGGTTGGTCTCCGGCACTTCTTCGCCCGTCCAGTCGCCCAGGACGAGGGGCACTTGGGTCAGGTCGCTGTCGAGGTCGAAGCGGGCCTTGGCGGTGACCGTCACCTCACGGTCGGTGCGCTGCCAGAAGTCGAGATCGGCGACATAGGTATAGCCATCGCCGGCTGCGCCCGACTGCCCCGATAGGATGGGAGTGAGCCGGGGAACGTAGACTGCCAGCAGCCCCACCACCAGGAGCAGCGCCGCCATGAAACTGCGTGAGGTCACAGCCATGGGTTTGGGCTTGGAGTCGACATCCATCGAGCGCATAGGATACCCGGCAGGCCAGAGCACAACTCAGATCACGTCGGGGCGCAGTTGGTTGCAGCGCAGCAGCCGCGTGATGGGCAGCATCAGCAACAGGACGATCACAAAGAAGGCGATGCCGGAATAGTCGTGATAGAAGACAAACCCGGCCTGCGCCCCCCAGACGCGCGCCACAAAGAGCAGCGAGGTCACACGCAGGATATTGCCCAACAGCGCCAGCGGCACAGCCAGCACCACCAGTAGAAGACGGCCCCAACGCGGCCCCTGCACCAGATAGGCCGCCAGCACCATCAGCGCGGTCAGCGCGATCAGCGAGTTGACGCCGCTGCACTGCGCGCCGATCACCAAGTCTGCGTTGGGGAGCGTCACGGCATTGCCGACAATGGTCACGTCCAGCCCCAGGAGGCGGGCTAATCCCCCTGAACAGACGCCGGTGAACATGGCAAGCGGCAGGGTATAGCGATCGACAAAGGGCAGGGGCACCATGAGCGCCAGATAGGCCACCGGAAAGAGCAGGCGGCGCGCCACATTGCCGCCGCCAAAGGTCCACACCAGCCCACCCAGCATGAGGATCATGGCAAAGGCGGCGAGGTAGAAGGCGCGGTTGTTGAGAAACCAGAGGTAAAGCGCCAGCCCTGCCGCAGTTAATGCCAGCCCGTTGTTGCTGCCCATGCCCGGCGACCACACCAGCTCCTTGTCGTTGCGGAAACGCTGGTAGGCCAGGTAGAGCGAGACCGGCGGGACCAGGGCCCCGTGGCTGTAATACTCATTGCCCATCCATTCGCCCCACAGCCAGCGCCAGACGGGCCAGGTGAGAACGCCAAATATCGCCAGGGCAAGGGCCGGCGCCCAAGCCACGCGCGCGCGCTGAGTCGTGATGTTCATAGATGCTGGGCGAGCGCGCAGTTCCGGCGGCGCGCCGGTAGGTGTAGACGAGAGATCACGTCCGCAGGAT
>QEUY01000909.1 GCA_003577365.1 Chloroflexota bacterium
GTTGGGTTCGGCATAAGCTCTCTGGTCAAGCGGTCGGCGTTGTGTCGTCGCCCTATCCTACGCGCAACCCTGGCCGCGCGTCAATCACCGGTGGGGCCGCTTGCCGGTTTCGGGCAGGGGGTAGAGCTGCCGCCAGCCGGCCCGAGCTAAAGCTGCGGGGCGAAAGAACAGCGCCCCCTGCAAGGGGGCTTCCTCACAGGTGCGGTTAGAAAACCGCACCTACAGCACAACCTCGTAGCGGCGGTATGATTGCTTGATCTCGCCAATAGATGCGTAGGGGCCACCCTCCGTGGCGGCCCGCAATTCACGGACAGGCACGGGGGCCTGTCCCTACAAGTTGTGAGACGCAGCAATTGTACTGCCGAGGGTACAACAGCAGAAGCTATGGGCGGCTGGAGCGGCCCGTTTGGCCTCGCCCGGCGGCTGCGTTACAATCCCAAAGGGGCGCACCCCCGGCGAGCATGCAACGAGCTTTGAGGGATTGCCCATGATCCGGCGATTGCAGCGCACCATCACCGACGAGGAGCTCTTTCAGACCCTGGACGCCGGGCCGGCAGACCGGGTCGCCTTTCTACCGGCGCGTACCTCCACGCGCAGCCTAGCCGAGACCTTGGTGGCGCTGGCCAATGCCAACGGCGGCATGGCCCTGGTTGGGGTCAGCGCCAAAGGCCAGGTGCAAAAGGAGTTAGACGTCACCGCGCTGCGCGAGGCCGTGCTGGAGGCCGGTCTGCTGACCGACCCGCCGCTGGTTTTGCCCAGCGCGCAGGTGCTGGAAACCAGCCGCGGCACGGTGCTGGTGGTGCAGGTCCCGTCGGGCCTGCCCCATATCTATAGCCTGCAGGGCCTGTATCTGACGCGCACCGCCGGCCAAAACCGCCCGCTGACCACGCCCGAACTGCGCCGCCTGCTGCTGGAGCGGGGCGACACCGGCTTCGAAGCGCAGCCCATCCCCGGCGCGACCCTGGCCGACCTCGACGAACAGCGCATCCTGCGCTACTTGGATCGCGTCGCCTTCTCGCCCACCGAGGATATCCCCCAGGCGCTGCTGGCGCGCGGCTGTGCCACCTATGCCCAGGAAGCCCAAGCCGCCGCAGAGCCGGGCGCGGCTGTGCTGACCCCGACGGCGGCGGGCATTCTGCTCTTCGGCCGCAACCCGCAGCAGTTTCTGCGCAGCGCCGAGATCATCTGCGTGCGCTATGCAGGCGACAGCATGGGCGACGAGTTTGTGCGCCAAGACCTGGGCGGCCCGCTGCCTGACCAGATTCGCCAGGCCGAAGCCTTTGTCTCAAGCAATATGCGCCGCGGCATGAAGATCCGCGGCATGCAGCGCGAAGAGAGCACCGAATATCCGCTGGCCGTGGTGCGCGAGGCCATCGTCAACGCCATCGCCCACCGTGATTACAGCATCCGCGGCGAAGGTATCCGCCTGCTGATCTTCAACAGCCGCATGGAAATCTACAGCCCCGGACGGCTGCCCGGCCATGTGACGCTGGAGAACCTCAAGGACGAACGCTACAGCCGCAACGAAGCGATTGTGGCGATCCTCAGCGACCTGGGCTATATCGAACGCCTGGGCTACGGCATCGACCGCATGATCGCCACCATGACCGGCGCCGGGCTGCCCGCGCCGATCTTTGAAGAGACGCCCGCCGGCTTCAAGGTCACGCTCCAGTCCAGTGGCGTCGAGCTGGTCAGCAGCCACCCGACCGAACAGCCCTGGCGTCATCTCTTTTTGAACGAGCGGCAGGAAGCCGCGCTGGCCTATGTGCAACAGAACGGGCGCATCACCAACAGCGAGTTTCAATCGCTGGCCCCGGATGTCAGCGCCGAGACGATCCGCCGCGACCTGGCCGACCTGGTCGAGCGCAACCTGCTCCTGCGCATCGGCGAGAAACGCGCGACGTATTACATATTCAAATAGCACTTGCGCGATAATCGAT
>QEUY01000017.1 GCA_003577365.1 Chloroflexota bacterium
CCGGCCTCGGCCAGTGCGGCCAAGTGCTGCCGCGTGCCATAGCCCTTGTGATGGGCAAAGCCATAGGCCGGGTAGACCGCGTCCAACTCCGCCAGCAGGCGGTCACGCGCCACCTTAGCCAGGATCGACGCAGCGGCCACCGAGACCATGCGGCTGTCGGCCTTGGCCACACAAAGCTGCGGCAGGTGGACCAGCGGCAGGCGCACCCAGTCGACCAGCAGCGCATCCGGGGCCGGGCGCAGGGCGGCGATGGCCTCGGCCATGGCGCGGCGTGTGGCCGCGGCGATGCCCATGGCGTCGATGAGCGGCGCAGGCACGACCCCGACCGCCCAGGCGGCGGCCTCGGCCTGGATCTGCTGCGCTAGCCGTACCCGCGCCGCCGGGCGCAGCAGTTTGCTGTCGCGCACCGCGGCCCACACCCCCGCCAACGGCGCATGACAGGGCAGGATGACCGCGGCCGCAACCACCGGCCCGGCCAGCGCGCCGCGCCCCGCCTCGTCCACGCCGGCCACGGCGCGGTGACCGGCGTGCCAAAGCTGTAGCTCATGGGCGAGATCGGGTGTGGCAGGGGTATCTGTCATCGGGTACAGGGGCAAGGAGCGCAGCATAAAAGCGCACATCTACATGTGCGCACCGTACCAGCGCACATGCATGATATGCGCATGATACCAGCGCACATAGCAAAAAAGCACCGGCGCGGGCCGATGCTTTTCAAATGATTCGGAACAAGCCGGCGCTTACGCCTTCAGGAAACGCTTCTCGCGCAGGCGGGCGGCCTTGCCCTGCAGGTTGCGCAGATAATACAGTTGGGCGCGGCGCACCTTGGCCTTGCGCAGGACCTCGATCTTCTCCACACTCTTGCTATAGAGCGGGAAGGTGCGTTCCACCCCCACGCCGTGGGCTGCCGTGCGCCGCACAGTATAGGTGGCGCCTGTGGTCTTGCCGCCGCGCATGGCAATCACCACACCCTGAAAGACCTGGATACGCTCGTTGCGACCCTCGGTGATGCGCTGGTGCACACGCACCGTATCGCCGGGGCTGATCTCCGGGAAGTCCTCCCCGTTCTGCGGCTGTAGGGAAGCCATCAGAGCATTTGTCATGACGTCACCATTCCTTTATCCAACCCACTGCGCTTGGCAGCGTCGATCCGATTTTCTTCAGAATTCTTTGCCTTGAATTACAACCTGCAGAGTATAGCACAGCCCAGATAGCCTGCCAAATTCCGCCCGCTACCAGCAGAGCTCAAGATTCTTCTCCAGCCGCCCACATGCCTGTAAAACGCAGTATAACGATTTTGTCGCCGCGCCATTGCGGACTATAATGGGAGCGTCTGAACCATGGATGGACGTGGCATTTAACTGTGGCAGCAGCGCACGCCAATCGGCACTTATTCGCTTATTCTCCGTCAGGTGCGTCCGCATGCTCGCCACACTTCCTGAGAAAGGCGCGATCCTCATCCGTCAAGGGGAGCTTGGACAGCAGTTCGGGGCGGCGTGCCAGTGTCCGCAACAGCGCCTGCCTGTGACGCCAGGCAGCTACACGCGCATGGTGCCCGCTCAGGAGAATCTCAGGAACCGCCTCGCCCCGAAAGACCGCGGGGCGGGTATACTGGGGTCCTTCCAACAGCCCATGCAGCCCAGGCGCATGGCTGTCTTGGTGCGCGCCAAGCGCATGGCCCAACGCACCGGGGATCATGCGCGTGACGGCATCTACGATCACCATGGCCGCCAACTCTCCCCCACTGATCACATAGTCGCCGATGCTGATCTCGTCGGTTACGATCTGCGTGCGCACGCGCTCGTCGACGCCTTCATAGCGCCCACAGATCAACGCCAAACGCGGATAGCGGCTCAGTTCGGCTACCCGTGATTGGGTGAGGAGCCGCCCCTGCGGGGTCAGCAGGATCACCGGCACGTCGTCCGGCAGCGCCACGGGCGTATCGGGGTCCCAAGGGGGCAGGCGCACAAACGCGTCTTCGGCTGGCAGCGCCCATCCCGCGGGGCGAGACAGCACCGTCTCGACGGCCCGCACGATCGGTTCAGGCTTCATAACCATGCCCCCCCCGCCGCCGTAGGGCGTATCGTCACAAACATGGTGACGGTCCGTCGTATAACTACGGATGTCGTGAAGGGCAACGCTGATCAGCCCATGCGCTTGCGCCCGTTTGATGATGCTTTCCGACAGTGGGCCGGAGAACATCTGCGGGAAGAGCGTAAACAGGTCGAAGTGGACGACCGCTGAAGGTTTGGGAATGGCGAGACTTTCCGAATTCATGCAACATCCTCAAGTGGTGCGGCTGCGCAGCCGGCTGCTGGGTCTGCCTCTCCTGCGCCAGACGGCTGTGCCTGTAATGCCGTCATCTATGGTGACGGGGCCGATTTTGACAGAGCCAACAGAGCCAGTTGCGACAGAGCCTGCGGCTCAGCAAGACGGCATTGTATCACAGGATGAGGACGCCGAGATCTACGGCCCCTTCCCGTTGACCGAGACCCGCGCGCGGCTGCGCCATCGCTTTCCGCTATCGGCCCGGCTGAGCGTGTTGGGGCTGGCCGCGGCGCTGTTGTGGTGGGGCTGGCCGCGCGGCGATGCCCCCCGCTTTACGCTCGCCTCCGACCCTGGCGACGAGGCGCACAGCCGGCCCACCTCGCTTGCCATTGTCAACCCGGCCAATGTGCAGCAGGGCCGGCCGCCGGCCGGCGACGACAGCGCCCAAGCCGCACCGGATGCCACTCAGGACGCCTGGTTCGCCAATATCGTCGTCGTCACCCCCACCTCGCCGGTGCTCACCGCCATGCCGGCCAGCGCGCCGGCTGCCGCACCGCTGCGTGGGGCTGCGGCCTTGGTGGGCAACCGCCCTGCGGCTACCGCCGATCAAGAGACCGCCGGCCTGGAGATCGCGCCCGCGTCCGAGATCAGCGGCACCGGCGCCATGCCGATTGCGCTCGAGATCCCCGCGCTCGGCGCAGCCGGCGAGGACACGGTGTTGGTCCAGGCGCTGGAGGTGGAGGCCAAACAGGTCCCCCAGGCAGGCGGCATCCAGGCCGAGATCGTGCTGCTGCCCACGGCCACGCCGACCCCCACTCCCCTGCCCGAAACGACGAACTTGCTCAACGTCCCCAAAGTCGAGATCGTGCCCGCGCTGGGGCTGAAGCTGACGCCCACGCCCGAAGCGCCCACGCCGGCGCCTGAACCGATCCTCACCCCCACCGCCACCCCGCCCACGATTGGGCCGGGCCGGCTGTGGTCTACCTTTCTCCCCAAACCCCCCGCGGAGAGCGACCATTTCTGGATCGGCAATCCCTTTGCGGACTTTGCCTCCAACCGCTTTCCCAGCCCGAACTATCAGTTTGGGTCGACTGCGGGCAACCGCTATCGCCCGCACCATGGCGTAGACATCTCCAACCCGCAGGGCACGCCGGTTCAGGCGGCTGTCGAGGGCGAGGTCGTCCACGCCGGGCCGGATGACCCCGATCTGCTCGGCCCCTACGCCAATTTCTATGGCAACGCCGTGGTGATCCGGCTTGACCGGCGGCTGCCCGTCGCCGGAGGGGAACTGGACGTCTATCTGCTCTACGGCCATCTGAGCGAGGTGCGCGTGGCGGTAGGCCAGCGCGTTCACCCGGCGGATGTGGTGGGGCTGGTCGGCATGACCGGCATCGCCATCGGGCCGCATTTGCATGTCGAGGTGCGGCTGGGGGCCAACACCTACGACCACAGCGTCAACCCCTATTTGTGGATGGAGCCGGCCCCAGGCAACGGGGCGGTGGCGGTGCGTGTGCTCACCAAGGATGGCCGCACCTGGGCCGGGGCCAAGGTCAGCATCGCGCGCTTTGAAGGCGGCCAGGCAGTATGGGCGCGCCAGATCGAGACCTATCTCGACACCGAAAAGATCGGGCCAGACCCCTCTTGGGGCGAAAACGGCGCGATGGGCGACGTGCCCGCCGGTCTCTATTATCTGATCGGCAGTGTCAACGACGAGAGCTTCCGCGCCGAGTTCCCAGTCCATCCCGGCCAGACAACCTTTATCGAGATCCGCACTTCAAGATGACCCAGCAAGATGATCACAGTGAAATGACAAAAAGATGAGCGGCGCGCCAGACGCCGCCGGGCGCGTCGTCATCTACACCGACGGCGGCTGCATCGGCAACCCTGGGCCGGGCGGGTGGGCGGCCATCCTGCGCTATAACGGCCATGAGAAAGAACTGACCGGGCGCTATCGCCAGACAACCAACAACCGCATGGAACTGCGCGCCGCCATCGAAGCGCTGGAGACACTCAAACGCCCCTGCGCGGTCGACCTCTTTACCGACAGCGTCTATCTGCGCAACGGCATCACACAGTGGGTACACGGCTGGCAGCGCAACGGCTGGAAGACGGCGGCCAAACAGCCGGTGAAAAACCAAGACCTGTGGCAGCGGCTGATGCAGGCCATCGCCCGCCACGCCCCGGCGGGCGGCGTCACCTGGCACTGGACGCGCGGCCACGCCGGCGACCCCGCCAATGAACGCGCCGACGAGCTTGCCACCCAAGCCGCACGCAGCGCCGGCCCCGACGACCCGCTCGACCTGCTCGCGGGAGAGGCAGGTAGGCAGTAGGAGCAGAGGAGAGAATATCTACCGCAAAGGTCGCAAACCCCCACTACCCACTCCCCCTCTCACAGGCAGGGGGTTCGGCGAGTTCCGCCGCCACCAGCCCCGGCAAGACCGTCAGCCCATAGCGCCGCACCAGCCGCCCATGGCGCACGCCCGTCATGCCGCACGCCATATCGGGTGCGCTCCATTTGCCCCCATAGCGCACAAACCCGGCGATCTCCCATCCCCACAACATACACTGCGCCGCCCACAGCGGCAGCCAATAGCCCACCAGCAAAAACGCCGTGTAGTGGCGCGCGGGGTTTGCGTCGTCCACCAGGCTGCGCCGGAAGCCCGCCGTGCCCAGCCGGACAGGCGGCGCGCCCGCCATTTGGCGCAAAAAGCGCAACGGCTGCGCTAGGTCGCGCAGCCGGATATAGGCATAGTCGTCGCCGAGGCGCAGCAGCGCCTGCGTGGTAGAGAGACGCCCCCTATAGACCCGCGCGGCCAAGCCCTCCACCGCGGCGAGAAATGCATCTACCCCCTCCAATGGACTTGGGCCGCCCGGCTGCGATGCAATCTGCGGGGACGGCCCAAGCCCTTCCGACGTCGGTTGGTGTGTCATATGGCCCAATCCCGTAGGGTCGATGGCAGCAGCGATCCGGCCCGGGCCATACGCACTATGCTACACGCCGTGGGAGGCAGGCAGCCTGCCCAACTCCTTCCAGCGGTTCGCAGCGCCAGTACGGAAAAACCCTGGGTCAAAATCGGCCAGGAACTCCCAGCCTTCGGTCGCCAGCCCTTGCTGCAATTCCTCAGTCAGGTCGAATTCCAGCACACGGCCATCGGTGCGCACCTCGAAGTGCAGCAGCTCGTCATTGCCGTCGTCGATCACGTCGATGACGCAGAGGCGATCTGTTCCCAGCGGCTTGCCAAAGAACGCAGCCGAGCAGCGCGCGCAGAACGGCAGCGCCGCATCGCACAACCCACGGTCCATGATAATTCGCATGGCGGTTTCCTCCCGGTGAGCCTTATACCAATCCCGGCGAATGCGAGATCGCAGTATGGGGCTCCGCGAACTCTCCTTTATGGGACAAACCAACGATTGCCCCCAGTATAGACAGCCGCCGTGCGCTTGTCATGTGACATCTGTCCCTAGTTTGTCAGGATAGGGCCGCCCTGCGTCCGCCGGAATCAGCGCAGTGACAGCGACACAGAGGCAGCGCCGCAGCGACGGCGTTGCACAGTGTGCAGCACGCCAGGATCAATCACGCCAGGATCAATGGCGGAAATGGCGCGCGCCGGTCAGCACCATCACCAGCCCCAAGGCATCGACGGCGGCGATCACCGCCTCGTCGCGCACCGACCCGCCCGGCTGCACTACCGCCGTAATGCCGCACTTGGCGGCCTGCTCGATGCCGTCGGCAAAGGGGAAAAAGGCATCTGAGGCCATCACCGCCCCGCGCGAACGGTCACCCGCCTTGTGGCCCGCCAGCATCACCGAATCGACGCGGCTCATCTGCCCCGCGCCGATCCCCACCGTGGCCTGGTCATGCGCAAAGACGATGGCGTTGCTCTTGACCCAGCGCGCCACACGCCAGGCAAAGGCCAGGTCGGCCAGTTGGGCATCCGAAGGTTGGCGGCGGCTGACCACCTGCCAGTTGGCCGGGTCCATATCCGTCTGGCTAGTATCCAGTTCTTGCACCAGCACCGCGCCATAGATGCTGCGCAGGCTGAGCGGGCGCAGCGTCACCCCCGCCGGCTGCACAATGCGCAGGTTCTTCTTCTGTTTGAAGAGCGCCAATGCCTCCGGCTCATAGGCAGGCGCGGCCACCACCTCGACAAAGAGCTTTGCCATCTGCTCGGCGGTTGCCAGATCCAGCGGGCGGTTAACTGAGATGATGCCGCCGAAGGCGCTCACCGGGTCGCTTGCCAGCGCCTTCTCATACGCTTCGGCCAGCGTACCGGCGCTCGCCAGGCCGCAGGGGTTGCCGTGCTTGATGATGGCGACCGTGGGGTTGGGGAAATCCTGGGCGGCTTGCCAACTGCCGTCCAGGTCGAGCCAGTTGTTATAGCTCATCTCCTTGCCATGCAGCACGGCAAAGGGCATGGGGTCGCCGCCATAGGTGTAGAGGCCGCCCTGTTGATGGGGGTTTTCGCCATAGCGGTTGACCTGGGCCAGTTGCAGGTCGAGCTGCAGCCGTGGGGACAGTGCGCCCTGTTCGGTCTCGATCTCGCCGGTGAGATAGGCGGCGATGGCCGTGTCATACTCCGCCGTGTGGCGAAACGCTTTCAACGCCAGTTGTTTGCGCTGTGTCGCCGTCACGCCGCCGCCCGCGACCGCTTCCGCCACCCAGCCATAGTCGCCGGGGTCGCAGACCACCGTCACCGACTCATGGTTTTTGGCGGCGGCGCGCAGCAAGGCCACCCCGCCGATGTCGATCTCTTCGACGGCGGTGGGCAGCGTCACGTTGGGCTGGGCCACGGTCGCCTGAAAGGGGTAGAGGTTGACCACCACCAGGTCGATGGGCGCGATGCCATGGCGGCGCAGTTCGTCGAGATGCTGCTCGGTGCGGCGCGCCAAAATACCGCCGTGAATGGCCGGGTGAAGCGTCTTGACACGCCCCCCCAAAATCTCGGGGAAGCCGGTCACATCCTCCACGGCGGCGACGGGCAGCCCGGCCTCGGCCAAGCTGCGTGCGGTGCCGCCGCTGGCGACCAGTTCAACGCCGGCGGCGGATAGATGGCGCGCAAAGTCCACTAGCCCGCTCTTGTCGGAGACAGAGAGCAGGGCGCGCAGGTGGGGCATGGCTCAATCCTTTCATGATGTTGATGCATAGGCTCAAGCGAGGCGGCTCCGCCTGAGATGTACGCGGTAGCAGCCAATCAAAAAGGCAGCCGTCCCCCAGGGGATGCGGCTGCCCAGCCCAGGCGTGCGACTGATAGCACCTCGACCGGCCCTTCTTCCCCGTGGTTGCTCCCACGTCCCTGCCCAAGGCAGGCGCCAGTCGAAGTCCGGTAGCTCAATTCTTCGTCTGCCAGTATAGGAGAGCCGCCGCCCGCTGTCAAACCCACGCGGCCTTGGCGGCTTGCTCGTCGACCAGGGTATCCAGCGTGGCCCGCGGCGGGGCCGCGCCGTCTATGTTGGTCAGCCACTGGCGTTCGCTGCCCAAGAGCCGGTAAAAATCGCCAAAGACCGTCGGCAGCGCGGGCGAGCGATGATACATGCGCCACATCGATTCGATGCACGCCGCGTAGAGCGTGAGCGGCGGGATCTTGGCGAGCAGCGATGGCATGTCCAGCCGCTTGGCGGCATGGCGGGCGCGCAGGCGTGCATACAGCGCCTCGGTGCTGTGCACCAGTTGGTCTTCCACCCCGTGATTCAGCAGGCTGTTGAGCGCCAGCACCGGCGCAGGCGACTGCATCATAAAGAGCGTGAACGGCGGCGATTCGGGCACATGCAGGATGGTGAGCGTGCCGCCAAAGCTATAGAAATCCAAACGCTTGCGAAACCGGTCGCTGATCAGGATGCGGCCGGGGCAGACTCTGGCGGGCCGCACTACCCGCGCCTCGCGGCGCAGGGTGGCCGGCCCAAACGCGCCGCGCTCGTCGGCCAGCGGCAGCGTCAGGCTCTCCGGGTCATAGTGGGCCGCGGTGGGACGGCGGCGCATGGCGACCAGCAGCAGACGCCCGCCCGGACTGTTGGTGTGCGGCGGGTCGAGCAGGTCAAATCCCCAGTTCCTCATGTGCGCGATCAGTTGGCGCAGATCGATCTCAGTCATACTGGTTCCAGTATGACTGCGCCATGTTCCCCCCTTGTCGTGGGAGGATGGCCGTGACGTAGGAATTTTACCCGGCTACAGCAGTTCGAGAACCGCCCCGCAAGGTCGCGGCGCGCCCGCCATGTTGCCCAAAGCGCCGTCGCCTTGCGGCCTGGCGCTGAACAGCGCTAAGCAGGCGTCAGGGTGACCGTCTGCTTTCCTGCCTGGGTATAGCTGGAGATCGTGGCAGGCACGCGCAGCCGTGCATCCCCCTCATATAGCCTGCGTACCGGCACATCGTCGGGCACGTCGCCGCAGGTCAGCTCGGCCAGGTGGTCAAGCAAGGCATAGTCGTCTGCGGTCAGCATCTCGTCGCCGCCTTCGGCCAGCCCCCAACTGTCCCATGGCAGCAGCTCAACCTTGTTGAGCGCCGCCACATCGCGCACAAAGTCGCCGCGCACAAACCACAGCCCATGCATATCGAAAATGCCAAAGCTGTCGGGGTCGGCTGCGCCGCTGCGGCAGAGTTGCCAGGCCTTCCCGCCCACGATGAATTGGTCGCGCGGCACGTCCAGCGGGTCAAACAGGATGCCCAGCTTCTCACGCTGGGGTTCGTCCAATTGGGCATCGACCAGCACCCAGCGCTGCTGCGCCGCATTCCAATATTCACAGACCCAATGGTCTTCATAGTGGTTAGGGATAAAATAGCGGCCAAAGCCGCAGCGCGCCCGTGCCGGCACGCCCTGCCGGCGCAGCATGGCGGTGAGCAGCACCGAGAAGTCACGGCAGTTGCCGACCAGGCGCTTGTGCGGCGGGCGCGCCTGGGTCAAGGGCCGCGGGTCGCTCTGTACGATGCGCTCAAGTTGGCGTGCGACCAGGCGCAGCTGCACTTCCGCGCGCTGCGCTGCCGTAAGCTGGACGCCGTACTGCTCGGCCCAGAAAATGTGGATCAACAATCCCTGCACCACACGGCAGAGCGCAGGCAGATCGCAGGGCAGATCGTCGAGATAGGCTGCGTGTGCGCCGGGCACCGTAATCGATCCTGGCAACGCATAGTAGGCGAGTGAAACCGGCATAGGACACCCTCCTTATGATGTGTATATGACATGGATTGGCCGGTAGCCATAACCGCGATCCACCTTGATCTAACGCCGCCACGGTTGTGATAGTGTACACAGGCCGTTCTTGCCGGCGCCTGATGGGTCGAATGCAGGCCGATGCGGTGTAATGGCGTTCTGCATGGCGGTTCTCCTGGGGATTCGGCGGCAAACCGGCGGACGCAACGCAGCACGAGGGCAAAACGCATGGGTGCTGTCATTCTACCAGAACGTATGTTCTGTGTCAATCGCGAGTTTGCACAAAGAGTCGTCTGCTTCCTCTTATGCTCGGATTGTGACGCAACTTGACCTTGTGCGGTACAATGCTTGGCGTTAATCACTGACTCGCCCCCTAACACCCGAAGGAGAAGACGGGATGAAGCTGGAACACGTCGCCATCAATGTGCCCGACCCGCACGCGCTCGCCCAGTGGTTCGCGACCCATTTGGGCATGCGTATCGTGGTCTCCCAGGAAAACCCGCCCTATATGCATTTTGTCGCCGATGAAAACGGCAGCATGTTGGAGCTGTACAATAACCCGGTCGCCCCCTTGCCCGACTATGCCAATATGCACCCGATCAATCTGCATATTGCCTTTGCATCGGATGCGATCGAGGAAGATCGCGCCCGTCTGCTCGACGCCGGCGCCGTCGCCGTGGGCGAGATCACGACCTCCCCTGCCGGCGACAAACTGGCCTTCTTCCGCACTCCTTGGCAGGTGCCTTTCCAACTGGTGCAGCGCCGCAACCCGCTGGTCTAGGGAAAGGATGATACGAACGTTGGCATGAGTCATCCCGCGCGTGCGCGCCCTGCACCGCCGGGAGATCGATCCCCTGGCGACGCGACATCTGCTCAGGCGGGCTGCTTGTGCACGCACAATCCGGGATGACTCAGGTGACGTCGATTTGCTCAAGTTGATTCACCTAAAGGTATTTCCCAGGGGGCGACTCCTTACGAAGTCAACAGCCGCGCAACCGCGGGCCGGCGCAGCACGGACTCTACATCCGTTGCGTCGCGCGACCGCCGCGCGGTGTGGAGAATAGAAAGGAAGTGAACCCTCATGCTTCATGTAGCCGAACCGGCTCTCCCATTGGGCGCGACCTATCTGGGCGATGGGCGCTGCCGCTTTCACCTCTGGGCGCCCCATGCCCAGCGGGTCGACCTCGTCTTGACGGGGGAGAACGGGCGCGCCATCGCCATGCAGCCGCGCGGCGACGGCTATTATCATCTCATCGCCGAAGGGGTTGAACCGGGCGCAACCTATCTCTACCGGCTCGACGGCGGCCAAGAACGGCCTGACCCCGCCTCACGCTATCAGCCGGAAGGAGTCCATCGCGCCAGCGCCGTGATCGACCCTGACTTTGCCTGGACGGACGCCGGCTGGCACGGCCTGCCCCTCCAACGCTATATTCTCTATGAACTGCACGTCGGCACCTTCACGCCCGAAGGAACCTTCGACGCCATCATCCCCCGGCTGGACAGCCTGCAAGAGTTGGGCATCACCGCCATCGAGTTGATGCCCGTGGCCCAGTTCCCAGGCAGCCGCAACTGGGGGTATGACGGCGTCCATCCCTTTGCGGTGCAGAACTCCTATGGCGGGCCGGATGGCTACCGCCGTCTGGTGGATGCCTGCCACGCGCGCGGGCTGGCTGTGGTGCAGGATGTGGTCTATAACCACCTAGGGCCGGAGGGCAACTATCTGAGCCAGTTTGGCCCCTACTTCACCAGCCGCCACAAGACGGTCTGGGGCGACGCCGTCAACTTTGACGGGCCAGGCAGCGACGCGGTGCGCCGCTTCTTTGTCGACAACGCCATCTACTTTCTGCGCGACTTGCATGTCGACGCCCTGCGGCTGGACGCGGTCGACGCCATCTTGGACTTTTCCGCCACCCCCTTTCTGGAAGAACTGGCCGCCGTCGTCGACCAAGCCGCCGTGCTGCTCAATCGCCAGCTCTGGCTGATGGCCGAGACCGCACAGAACGACGCCCGCTGGATCACCCCGCGTGAAATGCGCGGCTATGGGCTGCATGCCCAGTGGAACGACGAGTTTCACCACGCCGTCCATACCCTGCTCACCGGCGAACAGCGCGGCTACTACATGGATTATGTCGAGCCAGACGGCACAGTGCGCGCCGCCAATTTGGCCAAGGCTCTGGCCGACGGCTATGTCTATTCGGGCCAATATGCGCGCTATCGCCGGCGGCGGCACGGCAATTCGTCGCGCGCCATCCCGCCCTATCGCTTTGTGGTCTGCATCCAAAACCACGACCAGGTGGGCAACCGCATGTTGGGCGACCGGCTCTCCGATCTCGTCTCCTGGGATCAACTCAAGCTGGCGGCGGGCGTGCTGCTGCTTGCGCCCAACCTGCCCTTGCTCTTTATGGGCGAGGAGTACGCCGACCCCCATCCCTTCCTCTATTTTGTCAGCCACGGCGACGCCGACCTCGTCGCCGCCGTGCGCGCAGGCCGCGCCGAAGAGTTCAGCCATTTCCACGGCGAGGGGACGCCGCCCGACCCCCAGGCCGAGGAGACCTTTCGCCGCTCCACGCTCGCCTATGAGCTGCGCCACGAGGGCCGCCATCAGGAACTGCGCGCCTTCTACCGCCAGCTGATCCGGCTGCGCAAGGCGCTGGCCCCGCTGCGCCATCTGAGCAAGGAGCATATGGAGGTGCAGGCGTTTGAAGAGACGCGCACCATCGCCATGCGCCGCTGGTATGCCGACGAGGAAGTGCTGGCCGTCTTCAATTTCAGCGCCGAACCCGCCACCGTGACGCTGGCGCTGCCCGAAGGGCGTTGGACCAAACTGCTCGATTCGACCGGCGCGAGCGCCGGCAGCCAGGAGCTGGCGCAGCCCGCCGAGGTGGGCGTGCCCGCGCCGCCCCACGGCTTTGCGCTCTACTGGCTGGAGGGGTCTGCCCGTGGCTAACCCAACCTCTGCCCTGCTCGCCAACGCCATCCGCCAGACAGTGGCGGAACGGCGCATCCCCGCAGCCACCTACCGCCTCCAGTTCCATCCGGGGTTCACCTTTCGCGCTGCCGCAGCCCTGGCCGACTATCTGCACACGTTGGGCGTCGGCGATGTCTATGCGTCGCCCATCTTTGCGGCGCGGCCCGGCAGCCTGCACGGCTATGATGTCACCGACCCGACGCGCCTCAACCCGGAGCTGGGCAGCGCCGACGACTTTGCTTCGCTGGCGCTGGCGCTGCGCCGCCGCGAGATGGGGCTGATCCTGGACATCGTGCCCAACCACATGGGCATCAACGACCCGGCCGACGCCTGGTGGTGGGATGTGCTGGAAAACGGCCCCAGTTCGGTCTATGCCCCCTATTTCGACATCGAATGGCAGCCGGTCAAGGACGAGTTGGAAAACCGGGTGCTGCTGCCCGTCTTGGGCGATCAATATGGCGTCGTGCTGGAAAGCGGCCAACTCAAGCTGCTCTATGCCGACGGGGCCTTTCAGATCGGCTACTACGAACACCGCTATCCCGTGGCGCCGCGCACCTACCAGGAGATTTTGGAAAGCTGTCTGGCAAAGCTGGAACTCGCCACTGCCGGCGAGCAAGGCGCAGCCGGTGAGCAAGACGCAGCCGCAGTGCTGGAACTCCAGAGCATCATCACGGCGGTGAGCCATCTGCCGCCGCGCACCGAGACCGCGCCACAGCGCATCGCCGAACGCGCGCGCGAAAAAGAGATAATCAAACGCCGCCTGGCGACGCTCTATACCACCGTCCCCGCCTTCCAGGCTGCGCTCGACGCCACCGTCGAGGAGTTCAACGGCAGGCCCGACGACCCGCACAGCATGGACGCGCTCGACGCCCTGGTCGAAGCGCAGGCCTACCGCCTCGCCTTCTGGCGCGTGGCGGGCGAAGAGATCAACTACCGGCGCTTTTTCGACATCAACGAACTGGCCGCCATCCGCGTGGAAGACCCGGAGGTCTTCGCCGCCACCCATGAACTGGCCCTGCGGTTGCTGGTGGATGGGCAGGCCCACGGCGCACGCATCGACCACCCCGACGGGCTGTATGACCCGACGACCTATTTCAGCCATCTGCAGACCACCTTTCTGCACGGCAAGCTGCGCCGGCGCTATCCCGAAGCCGACCCTGACCTGATCGATGCGGCGGTGCAGGCCTGGCGTGAAGAACAGGCCGAGGCGAGCGGCCGCACCCGCGCCGCGCTGCCGCTCTATCTCGTGGTGGAGAAGATCCTCTCCGAGAGCGAGCCGCTGCCGCGCACCTGGATGGTCCACGGCACGACCGGCTATGACTTCCTGGCCGCTGCCAATCAACTCTTGGTGGATGCAAGCAGCCGCCGCGCCTTTGACCGCATCTACCGGCGCTTTATCGAGCGTGACGAGCCGCTGGCCGAGATGATCCACACGACCAAGATGTTGATCATGCGCGAATCGCTCAACAGCGAGATCAACGCGCTCAGCCATGCGCTCGACCGGCTGGGCGAGCGCAACCGCCACTATCGCGATTTCACGCTCAACGGGCTGCGCACCGCGCTGCAAGAGGTCATCGCCTGTCTGCCGGTCTACCGCACCTATATCAACGCGCATACGGGCGAGGTCTCGGCGCGCGACCGGCGGCTGATCCAAACCGCGGTGCGCCGTGCCAAGGTGCGCCGCCCGGGCATCGACGACTCACTCTTTGACTATATTGAAGACACGCTGCTGCTGCGCAATCACAGCCGCTTTAGCGCCGAAGACCGGGCGCAACTGGCCGTCTGGGTCATGCGTTTTCAACAGTTGACCGGGCCGGTGATGGCCAAGGGGGTGGAGGACACAGCCTTCTATCGCTACTACCGCCTGACCTCACTCAACGAGGTGGGCAACCACCCCGCCGTCTTTGGCATCTCCGTCGACGAGTTTCACAAGGAAAACAGCGAACGGCTGCAATACTGGCCGCATGCGATGCTCGCCACCTCGACGCACGACAACAAACGCAGCGAAGA
>QEUY01000910.1 GCA_003577365.1 Chloroflexota bacterium
CGTCGTCGCTGGTGCAATATAACGCCGCCCTCTTTCGCCGGCTGCCCAACCTGCGCATCGTCACGCGCACGGGGATCGGCGTGGATAACGTCGACCTGGAGGCAGCCACCGCGGCGGGCGTGGTGGTCTGCAACACCCCGGAAGGCCCCACCGAGTCCACTGCCGAGCACACGGTCGCCATCTTGTTGAACCTTGCCAAGCGCATCAAACAGGGCAACGACAACCTGGCGGCGGGCAAGTGGGGGCCGCGCGCCGACCCGTTGATCGGGGTGGAGGTGCGCGGGCGCACGCTGGGGCTGGTCGGGTTGGGGCGCATTGGCCGGCGCGTGGCCCATATCTGCGGCCTAGGGCTGGGCATGCGTGTGATCGGCTATGACCCATTTGTGCGCGCCGCCGATGTCGAGCCGTTGGGTATCACCTGGATGGAGTTGGAAGACGTGATCGCGCAGGCGGACTTTTTGAGCCTGCACCTGCCCGCCACGCCAGAGACTCACCACCTGATGAACCGCGCGCGGATTGGCCGTATGAAGCCGGGCGCGTTTCTGCTCAACTTGGCGCGCGGCCCGCTGGTGGATGCCGCCGCGTTGGTGGAGGCGGTCGACGCGGGCAGGCTGGGCGGCGCAGGGCTGGATGTCTTTGAGCCGGAGCCGCCGGCGGTGGATTCGATCCTGCGCCGCCACCCGTTGATCGTGGCTACGCCGCATGGGGCCGGTCTGACGGTGGAAGGGCGCACACGCATCGAGGAGATGGCGGTCGAACGGCTGCTGGCCTTTTTCCGCGGCGAGACGCCGATGGACGTGTGCAACCCGGCAGTGTTGAACCGGCTGCGCCCCGCTGTCTAGCTGCTGACGAGGTACAGCGTTGCGGCGGTGAAGAGGGCGGCCAGATAGGGCGTGAAATGATGCACGCGCAGGACGAGCCCCGTCTACTAGGGTCATTTGACACCTGCCGCGCCTGCATGGATCGCGCGGCAGGCGTGGAACACTTGCGCTGCGGACATGCGCGGGTAGGTTGGGCCGAACAGCAAAATCGTTTGCGAAATTCATGAGAACATCATAGATTGATAGTAACTTTGCATAACAAGCTGCGTCATCATTGGCAAGCGTGCTGGATTCTTCCAGCCAAACAGAAGCTCGAATTGCCGGTGCGGCCCTGCACCGGCTTGCGAAGGAGAACGCAAGAAGCTTGCCATGATGAATCCGTCCCACCTCCACGCCGCGGGGCATTCCCCGGCGCTCCCCGCCCGCCTGCTGTTGCTGCACGATGCGGCAGCGGCACGGCTGCGCTGTGAGATCCATTTTCCCGCGCCGTCGCACGACGAAGCGCCGCTGGCGGCCCCGGCCCGGCTCGAACTCTCCGGCGGCAGCGCCATTGAATTGGGGATGCTGTGCGCGCCCAGTGTTGAAACCTGGTCTGCCGATCGCGTGCTGGTCGCCGCCGAAGTGGCTGCACCCGCAGGCGCAGCCGGCGCGACCTTGATCTGGGGAAGCTATCAAATCCCTGGCGCGGCGCAAATGCGCCGCGCCGATGCCGCCCTGCCGGCCATTGCGCTGCTCAAAAGCTTGCCTGTGCCCGGCCGCCCGCTCGAAGCCGTGGTGGAACTCCAGATCGACGGCCTGGGCGACGGTCTGCGCGTGCGTCTCGACGGCGGCGCGGGCAATGTGGTGTGGTGGACGCCCACCGGCTCCCAGCCTGCGGTGGACCCGGACGGCAGCTTGGGTCACAAGGGGGAATGGACCTTTGGCTACGCCAAGCCCGGCGACTACATGATCCGCGTCGATTTTGTGGACGCCCTTGGCTATTGGGTCGAGACCGCGGCCCAGCAGCCGCTGGAGATCGCCCCGCCGATCGCCGACCCCGACAGCGTGTCCACGGGCGCGAGCCGTTTGCCTGCCACAGTCGCCGCGCCGGTCGAGATCGCCGCGCAGA
>QEUY01000911.1 GCA_003577365.1 Chloroflexota bacterium
CTGCGCCAAACGCTCCAGCATTGCCGAGGTTCCCCCGGAACGCTGGAGTATCGACGCCTATTACGACCCCGACCCCGCCGCGCCCGACAAGACCTACAGCAAGATCGGCAGTTGGGTGCGCGGCTTTGAATTTGACTGGAAACGCTTCCGCGTGCCGCCCAAGGTGGCCGCGGCCATGGACGAAGGCCAGCAGTGGGCCGTCACCATCGCCGCCGAGGCCATGGCCGACTACGGCTACCCCGACCGCCCGCTCGATCTGGAGCGCACAGGCGTGATCCTGGGCACAGCCATGGGCGGCGAGATGCACTATCGGACCACCCTGCGCATCTCCTACCCTGAATTGGCCGAAGCGATCAACGCGACCCCGGCCTTTCGCGGGCTGCCGGGGGCTGTGCGCGCCTCGATCTTGGAGGAATGGCATGCCGCGCTCGCCGGCAAGCTGCCGCCCGTCACCGAAGACACCATGCCCGGCGAACTGCCCAACATTGTGTCGGGGCGCGTGGCCAATGTGCTCAATTTGCGCGGGCCAAACTTCATCACCGACGCGGCCTGCGCCTCCAGCTTTGCGGCCATCGACGCCGCGGTGGAGACGCTGGTCAATGGCCGCGCCGATGCGGTGATCGCCGGCGGGGTGGACCGCAACATGGGCGCCGCCATCTTTGTCAAGTTCTGCAAGATCGGCGCGCTCAGCGCCACGGGCAGCCGGCCCTTTGGCGAAGGCGCCGACGGCTTTGTCATGGGCGAAGGCAGCGCGGCCTTTTTGCTCAAACGGCTGGCCGACGCCGAGCGCGACGGCGACCGCATCTACGCCGTGATCCGCGGGGTGGGCGCGTCGAGCGACGGCAAGGGCAAGGGCATCACCGCGCCCAACCCGGTTGGGCAAATCCTGGCCGTGCGCCGCGCCTGGGAGAACGCCGGGCTGGACCCGGCGACGGCCACCTTGGTGGAGGCGCACGGCACCAGCACGCGTGTGGGCGATGTGGCCGAGGTCGAAAGCCTGGCTGCGGTCTTTGGCGGCGCGCCGCGCGGCCGCATCGCGCTCGGTTCGGCCAAGAGCAACATCGGCCATCTGAAGGCCGGGGCCGGGGCCGCAGGGCTGCTCAAGACGGCGATGGCGCTACATCACAAGCAACTGCCGCCCACGCTCAACGCCCAGCGCCCCAACCCGGCGATTGACTTTGCCGCGACGCCCTTTTTCCTCAACCATGAACTGCAAGCCTGGCCGCAGCCTGCGGGCGCGCCCCGCCGCGCCGGGGTCAGCGCCTATGGCTTTGGCGGCACCAACTTCCACCTGGTGATGGAAGAGTATGTGCCGGGGCTGGCGGATCGCGAGCGGGCACGCGTTGCGGGGATCGAGATCCCCAAAGCGGCGACGCCCCCGGCTGCTCCAGCCGTCACGAAACCGGCTGCCACAAAGCCGCCGTTGCGCGGCATCCTGGCGCTGGGCGCATCCACGCCGGGCGACCTGGCAGGCGAGATCGCGCACTGGCTGCGCCGCGCCGCCGCAGGCGAGACACCCCCCCGCGCCGCACCCGGCCCGGCCACCCTGGCCGCGCCTGAACGGCTGGTGATCGACTTTGGCGATGCCGCCGAACTGGCCGACCGGCTGGGCAAGGCGGCCAAGGCGCACGAACTGGACAACCCCCAGGCGTGGGCCGCGCTGCAAGCACAGGGCATCTTCCGCGGCAGCGGGCCGCGGCCCGGCAAGCTCGCCTTTCTCTTCCCCGGCCAGGGCAGCCAGTATGCCAACATGGGCCGCGACCTGGCCGCGCGCGAACCCCGCGTGGCGCAGCTCTTCGCCGAGGCCGACCGCGTGATGGCGCCGATCCTGGGCAAGCCGTTGACCCACTATCTCTTTATAGACGGCGACGATCCCGCTGCTCTGCAACAGGCCGAGCGCGACCTGATGCAGACCGCCATCACCCA
>QEUY01000912.1 GCA_003577365.1 Chloroflexota bacterium
GCCGCCGCGATCTCTGCCCTGGCGGTGGTGGTCGTGGCCGCCTATATCGGCGCACAGATGTTGGCGGATATCGCCAGCCTGAAGATCGGCGTGGTGATGGGGTTGGCCGTTGATATGGGCACGTTTATCTATCCCATCACCTTTACGCTGCGCGATGTCGTCCACAAGACGCTGGGCAAACAGAATGCGCGCGTGTTGATTGTGGCGGCGGGCGTCATCAATCTGTTTATGGCGCTCTACCTCATGTGGGCCGCGACCGTGCCCAGCGACCCGCAGTGGGGCTTGGGCGCGGAGTTCAGCGCCATCCTGGCCCCGGTCTGGCGCATTGTGCTGGCTTCGATTGTGGCCGAATTGGCGAGCGAACTGCTCGACACCGAGATCTACCACTGGTGGGTGACGCGCATCACAACGCGCTTTCAGTGGCTGCGCGTGCTGATGAGCAACAGCCTGAGCGTGCCGGTAGACAACTTGATCTTTGCAGTGGGCGCGTTCGGCTGGGTGCTGCCCTGGCCGGTGGTCTGGCAGATTTTTATCTTTAATCTCCTGGTCAAATATGCCGTGACCCTGGTCAGCCTGCCGTTGATCTATCTGGCTCCAGACCGGCTGCAGTCGCCGGATCAATAGCCGGATCATCTCTCGCGGCATCGGGCTTGTGTTTATGCACGGTGGATGTACACTGCAACTACGCACTCATCCACGCCCCACTAGGAGCCATCCACCATGCAAACGCTGCGCGATTTGCGCCATCTTCCGCGCAATGTCTGGGCCGTCAGCCTCACCAGTTTTCTGACCGACATCTCCAGCGAGATGGTCATCAATCTCGTACCTCTCTTTCTTGCCAATGTGCTTGGCGTGCGCACCGGCGTGATTGGGCTGATCGAAGGGGTAGCCGAAGCCACGGCCAGCCTGCTTAAGCTAGTATCGGGGCAGCTATCCGACCGGATCGGTGGGCGCAAGTGGCTGGCGGTGTTGGGCTATGGTCTCTCGGCCGCGTCCAAACCCTTCTACTACGGCGCGACGACCTGGGGAACCATCGCCGGGGTGCGCTGGGCGGACCGCGTGGGCAAGGGCATCCGCACGGCCCCGCGCGACGCGCTCTTGGCCGACAGCGTGGATCCGGCGGTGCGCGGGTTAGGCTTCGGCTTTCAACGCACGGCCGACACGGCCGGCGCATTCCTGGGGCTGGCGATTGCCTGGTTTGTGGTCTGGCGGGCGCAGGCCAGCACGCTGGCGCTGGACCGGTCTACCTTTCAAACCTTGGTGCTGCTCAGCCTGCTCCCGGCATTTCTGGCCGTCGTGGTGTTGGCCGCGGGCGCAAGGGACGTGCCGCGCGCGCCCGCAAGGGCGCAGACCCTGACGCTCACCCGTGGGCTGGGGCGTCCCTTTTTGCTTTTTCTCGTCATTGCCGGGCTGTTCGACTTGGGCAACTCTTCGGATGCGTTCTTGGTATTGCGCGCCCAAGAGCGCGGCGCGGGCGTGCTGGATGTGCTGGGGATGCTGCTGGTCTTTAACGCGGTCTATACGCTGGTCTCCACCCCGGCGGGCCAGTTCTCGGATCGCGTGGGCCGCGGGCGCGTCTTGGCCGGGGGCTGGCTGCTCTATGCGCTGGTCTATCTGGGCTTTGCGTTTGCGCCCGGCGCAGGCGCGATTTGGGGGCTGTATGCGCTTTACGGCCTCTACTACGGGATGAGCTACGGCACGGCTAAGGCATTGATCGCGGACTTGGTTCCCGCCGAGCAGCGCGGCTCAGCCTATGGCGCGTATAATGCGCTGCTCGGCGTGCTCGACCTGCCGGCCTCGTTGATCGCAGGGCTGCTCTGGCAGGGATGGGGAAGATGGACGGGGTTAGGCCCCTCCGCGCCGTTTTTGTTTGGCGCCGCGCTGGCGCTGCTGGCGACCGCGGCGCTGCTGCTCTGGCGCAAGATT
>QEUY01000913.1 GCA_003577365.1 Chloroflexota bacterium
TTTAGGACCAACACATAGTCGACGCCCTGCGCCAGCGCCCAGGCCAACCCGGCGTTGTTGCCCGCGGCATAGCCGCGGTTTTCGCCCAGCGCCAGCAGCGTTGCGCCCGGGAAGCGCGCTGCGATCAGCTCGACCGACGCGTCGGTCGAGCCGTTGTCCACCACCACCACCCGCAGGCTGGGGTAGTCGAGGGCAAAGACAGACGCCAGACAGACCAGCGTGTCGGGCGCGTTGTTCCAGTTGAGGATGACGGCGGCAACTTGAGGGACGGCTTGGAGATCGTTCATGGGATTACACAGCCGGTTCGTTCGGGCATCAAACCCCACGGCGACCGTTGTAGAACGCGGCCGGCGCAGCGGGGCGGGCCTGGGCGACAAGTCTCCGGTAGGTCTCGACGAGTTCGTCGACCTCGGCGTCGACGGTCTTGACCGCGGGGACGCCCGCCCGCAGCCGGTTCAGTAGCCCCGGCTCGTCGCAGATGCGCCGGAGCTGACCGGCCAGATCGGCTGCGCTGCCAGGTTCGAAGAGCAGCCCGTTCACCTCATGCGTGACGGCTTCGGCCATGCCGCCCAAGCGGGTCGCAATCACCGGGGTCTGCGCGGCAAAGGCCTCGTGGATGATCAGCGATCAGCGGGAAATCGTACCACTGCGACGGGACCACCAGCAGGTCCAAGTTGGCAAAGACCCGCCCGCTCTCCTTGTGTGGATACGTGCCGCAAAACTCGACATTGGGCAGTTCAGCCGCCATATGGCGCAGTTGCGCGCCATAGGCCGGCTGGCTTTCCAGGTTCCCATAGATCAGCAGCCGGCAGCGCCCTTCACGCAGGGCGGGCAGATGCCTGGCCGCCTCCAGCAGCAGATGAACCCCTTTGGACGGGATGAGCTGCCCGATGTAGCCGATGCGGAGCATGTCGGACGGCTGTTTGGCGGTGTACCCGCGCAGCCAGGAGAGATCATGCCCGTAGGGGCGCAACACAATCGGCTCGGTAAAGCCATTGGCGGCGAAGACATCGCGCACA
This sequence comes from Chloroflexota bacterium, assembly GCA_003577365.1. Classification (GTDB taxonomy): domain Bacteria; phylum Chloroflexota; class Anaerolineae; order Caldilineales; family Caldilineaceae; genus QEUY01. The sequence continues at coordinate 1,020 of QEUY01000913.1, forward strand.
AACTGCGAGGCCGTGATCCGAATATCGGCGCGGGCGAAGGCGCGGCGCAGCCCCTGTTTGCGGCCCGCCATATCGCCCGCCATGCCCCGTAGCCCACGCCGCCGCGTCAGTTGCGAGTGCCGGCTGATCTTCATGAGCAGGCCCGCCACCTGCTCGTCGGGCAGAAAATGCCGTGACCAGCGGTAGGCCTTGGTGTGCAGCAGTTGGCAGCGCAGACACTCCCACGCCGTCGTCTGCCCGTCACAGTTCTCGCCGTCGCTGCGCAGCAAGTTGATGCGCGGGCAGAGAAACCAAAAGTCGGTCAACGAGAGCACCAGCGGCAGCCCTGCATCTTTGACGGTGTGTATTACGCTGGCCGACAAACGTTCGCAAGAGGTCACATGGACGATGTCGGGGCGCACTTCGTCTAGGTAGCCGCGCAGGAAATCGGCCACCACCGGGTTGTCATACAGATAGAGAAACGGGTCGGGCGCTTTCATCCAGTTCACATGCAGCCGCCGGCAGGGAATGCCTTGCTCTAGGTGGTCGCTGGTCCCGTTCCAATAGTGCGACCCCTCTTGCCAACCGCCCCCACAGAGCACTTGAACCTGATTCCCGCGTGCATGCAGCGCCCGGGCGATACCCGCCGTGTAGGTTTCCGTGCCGGCCCATTGTTCCGGAGGATACCCGTTGGAGATCAGGAGCACCTTCAAGCGATGGCCTCACTTTTCGCTATTCGACCGCCTGCGCAGCGCCAAGACTCGCCCGCCGCAGCGTTGCCGTCGTGGTCAGCGCCGATAGGCGCTCAGAACCTTGTACACGGCCTCGATCACCTCGCTGACATTGGCCTCGCTCATGCCCGGCGTCAGCGGCAGCGTGAAGATCGATTCGCCGACTTCCGCCGCACAGGGATAGTCGCCGGGCCGGTAGCGGAAGCGGTTTTGATAGAAAGGATGGGTATGCAGCGCCCGATAGTGCAGGGCTGCGCCGACGTTTTCGGCCAGCAGCGCCGCCACGATCTGGTTGCGGTCGACGCGGAACTGTTCCCGGTCGAGGATCAACACATAGAGATGGAGCGCGTGGCGGTTCTGGCCGTCGTCCGGGCGCGGCTGGCGGCGCACGCCGGGCAGCGCGTCAAATGCCTCGTCATAGAGCCGGGCGTAGCGTTCGCGCGTCTGCAAGAAGGCCGGCTGTTTGTGCAGTTGATGGATGCCCAGCGACGACTGCAGGTCGGTCATGTTGTACTTGTAGCCCGCACAGATCACATCGCTCAACATCAGGCGGCGCGATTGATAGCGCTTCCACGCATCGCGGCTCAGGCCGTGCAGCCGCCAGATCGCCAGTTGTTCGGCCAGGGCGGCGTCCGCGGTCGTGACCATGCCACCCTCGGCTGTGGTCAGGTTTTTGTTGGCATAGAAGCTGAAACAGACCAGGTTGCCCGACCCACCGATCATCTCATCTTGCCCCGATAGCGTGCGCCTACGGCGTGGGCCGCGTCTTCGATGATCACCAACCCATGTTCGCCGGCGATGCGTTGCAGCGCGTCCAGGTCGCACGGCAGGCCGCCAAAATGGACCGGCAGGATCGCCTTGGTGCGCGGCGTGATGGCGCGCTCGACGAGTTTGGGATCGATGTTGAGTGTGTGGGGGTCAATGTCCACAAAGACCGGGCAGGCCCCCTGGTGGACGGCGACGTTGGCCGTC
>QEUY01000914.1 GCA_003577365.1 Chloroflexota bacterium
CCCTTTACCGAGGCCGGAGGGGATGTACTGCAGGCGGCCTACACTGACCCGGCCTACTTGCCCGCGCTGGCCGTCAACAACCTGATGGCCCAACCTGTCCACGATACGCCGGTGGAAAACCTGGTGGCGGGCGGGTTTGGCAGCCTGACCAGCCAACCGCTCGACCGGCAGACGATCCAGGGCTATGGCGAATGGAACAACGGCGTGTGGCGGGTCATCTTCAGCCGTGACCTGCTTTCGACAGCGGCAGAGGATGTCTCTTTGACCGCCGGTCAGATCTATTCAATTGCCTTTGCCGCCTGGGATGGCGAGAACGACGAGCGCAACGGCACAAAATCCACCTCGCAGTGGGTGTCGCTGCAGTTGGGGTCCGTGCCGCCGCCCGCCGTGGCCGTGGTGGCCGAGACGCTCGGCGGACCGATCCGGCTGCCGATCTGGGTCTGGTTTGCGCTGCTGGCCCTCTTGACGGTGATCGTGGCGAGCACCATGTTCTACTTCAGCCTGCGTCACTAGGGAGCGGCCAGGGAGCCGAATCAAAGATAGAGAACACGCCATGAACGCACAGGTAGACCCATCCTTTCCGACAGCCTTGCAGGTGAGTCAGGGGCGCGCGACCCCTGTCCGCCCGCGCCCTATGCAGGGTGCGGTGTTCGTTCCGCCGCTGCTGTGGCTGCTGGGGAGCGCCGCCTTGGTCGATTGGCTGGTCACGCGCACGCTGACCCGCTTTGCGATCTTTCTGCCCAAGACGCCCGCCATGATCACCGGCTATCAGTTCCTGGGCTGGGTGGGGCAGGTCGGGTCGGCGCTGGCGGCGCTGCTGGCGCTGGGGACGCTGGCCTGGATGGCGCGTGCCGAGCGGCGTGATGGGCGCGGCCCCTGGCTGGGCGGGCTGTTCGCCGCCCTGGCCGGGCTGAGCCTGCTCTTTCTGTTCGTGCCGCCGGGCCGCTGGCTGCTTGTCTCCGACCTGCTGGTGGCCGGCGTTCTCCTGATCCTGGGGTGGCGTGCGCTGCGCCGCCCCGCCTCTCTTGCTATCCAGATGGCCCGCCTGCTGCCTGTGCTGGCTATGGCCGCTGCGCTGATCCATCAAGCTGCCCCCACACTCTACACCGCGCTGCAACTGCCGGGGCCGCCGTGGGGAAGCGCGCATTTCTCCCGTGTGGGAGAGATGTTGGTTGTGGCCTGCGCCATTGCTCTCTGGTGGGCCTTTGGTAGCCGCGCGGAAGCGCGGGACTGGGCAGGCGCCCTACCCGCGCTTCCGTTTGCGGCGGCTTATCTCTACACACCGGCGATGACCGCCACGATCGTGATCTGGTCGACAGGGCTGACGCTGTTTCTGCCCTGGTGGCTCTATGCCGTCGCCCTGGGGCTGGCCGGGGTCGCCGTGCTGCGCCGCCGGCGTGTGGGGGACCAGACCACGGCATGGGCGATCCTGCTGTTGGCCGCGTCCGGCTATGCGCCGCAACTCAGCACACAGTTGTTCCTGGGGCTGATCGCGCTCTGGCTGTTGCAGGGGCCGCCTGCGGAGTCCCTCTCCGCCGCGCCCGCCGCTAGATAAAGCGGGCACACTGCTTCGTCCCTGAAAAAGCTTGCTTCATGCCAGGGACAGCACAGCCATCAATCTGCGCGCCTCGTCGGCGCGCTCCAGCGAGTAGGCACAAAGCGTCGCCCAGGCCGCCGCGGCCTCTTCCTGCGTGTGGCCAAATTGCTGGAGGGCACGCGCTGCCCGTTCCGGTATGCACCAAAATGCAGTCGCCGCGGGCAGCGCCAGGCCGCACCACAGCGCCATCCAAGCCGTATAGCCCAGCCGCACCAGATCGACGCTGCCCTGCCAGCCTGCTTCCTCCAGACCGGCGATATAGGCGGCAAAGGCTGCATCGTCCAGTTCGCCAAGCCGCGCCGGCTCCCATTCCAGCAGCA
>QEUY01000915.1 GCA_003577365.1 Chloroflexota bacterium
CTTGGTGCGGGGCGATCCTGAGCGCGGCGGGATCATCGGGCCGGAACAGGCGTCACAAGCGGTGGCGCTGAACCCGCTGGTGACGGTCGTGCATCTGCCAGGCGCGGGCCACAATGTGCGGCGCGAGCAGTTTGATGGCTTTGTGAGCGCCGTGCGCAGTTTTCTGCAAACCACATTGGGCCAGTAGACGGGCCAGTAGACGCGGCGGTTTTTAGACCAGTCCGAGCCGGTGAAAGGCCAGCCAAGCCGCGCCACTCAGAACGGCATCGACGCCCAGTTCGGCGCGGCGCAGCGCCACCCGCGCCGGGCCGGGCATGGGGTTGGCGCGCAGAGCGTTCTCCAGATGGCTCCACCAGAGGTTGCCCATCTCTGGGACGCCGCCGCCGATCACCACGACCTCGGGGTCGAGCACGTTGAGCACGCCGCCCAGGGCTGTGCCGAGGATGGTTGCGCCCTCGGCGATGGCATGGCGGGCGTGGGCGTCGCCCTGGCGCGCCAGGTCTGCGACTTGCTGGAGGTCGAGCTTGTCGCGGCTGCCGCTGAACTCACGGTAGCGCTGCACCATCGCCGGGCCGCAGGTGTAGGCCTCGAGGTGGCCGGTCGCGCCGCAACTACAGCGCCGCGTGCCGTCGATGTCGATGACGAGGTGGCAGATTTCGCCGGCGCTCCAGGTGGCTCCGCGCCAGATGGCTCCCTGGCGCACGACCGCGCCGCCAACCCCCGTGCCCACGGCGATGTAGAGCGCCTCTTGAAAGCCGCGGCCTGCGCCGTAGTGGTGCTCGCCCAGCGCCAGGGCGTTTACGTCGTTATCCACAAACGTCTCCAACCCCAAGCCGCGGCGGACTTCCTCGGACAAGTGCAGACCGGACCAGCCGGGTAGATTGCCGGAGGCGTAGGAGATCGCGCCCAGGTCGGCGTTGACCTGGCCGGCGCTGCCGATGCCAATGGCGACGACCGGCAGACCAAACCGGTTGGCCTTGTCTAGCAGGTCTTTGCCGGCTTCGATGACGGCCTGGAGGATGGCGGGCGCGCCCAGTTCGGCGCGCGTGGCGCGCACGAGGCGCTGCACAACGCTGCCGTTGCGGTTGACCAGCCCGGCTGCGATCTTGGTGCCGCCGATGTCGATGGCGAGCGCGTAGTCGTTGGGCGTAGGGGCACTGGGCGTGGGATCAATGCTGGACGGTCGCATAGGTGTCCTTGTCTAGGATGGAGCGAGGTATGATGCCGTGCGATTGCAGTCTAGGCCAGGGGCGCGACTTGAGCAAGTTTTCACTATGCGGCATACTGGAATGGCTGGCCTATTGGGGCAGAGAAATGACTTGAACTCAAAGACGAGCGGCGCATGGAAGGGCGCTTGAAGGAGCAAACGGTGGCGACGACATTGAAGGTCGGCGTGATTGGGGTGGGAGGCATTGCGCGCACGCATATGCCTGGCTGGGCGGCGTCGGGACACGCCGAGGTGGTGGCGGGCAGCGACATCAACCCGGTGGCGTTGGAGGAGTGGGGCCGGCTGCACGGGGTCGCCAAGCTGAGCACAGACCCGTCGGATCTCTTCCGCGACCCGGACATTGATATTATCGACATCTGCACGCCGAATATGTACCATGCGCCGCAGGCGATTGCGGCGTTGGAAGCCGGCAAACATGTGATCTGCGAGAAGCCGTTGGCCCCGACGCCGCGCGAGATCCGCAAGATGATCGAGGCGCGCGACAAGTCCGGCAAGAAGTTGATGACGGCGCAGCACTTTCGCTTCAAGGGCAATTCGCAGGCCATGAAGCGCGAGATTGGGAGGGGGGTGCTGGGTGATATCTACCACGCGCGCAGTTGGATGCTGCGCCGCAATGGGTTCCATCACACGCCGAGCTTTGTGCTGAAGCAGCACAGCGGCGGCGGCCCGACCATAGACATCGG